>JBNKGK010000273.1:0-4854 GCA_050289785.1 Kordiimonas sp. | reverse complement strand
GCTGGAAACCATAAGGCGAGATAAATCCCAAACCATAGATCATGACAATATGGATAAAGTTCTCACCGCTGAATGGGCGGGGGACGCAAAGGAAAACGCAGCAGCCATCACACAGGAGCTGAAAGACTATTTCCTTGAGCATAAGGATGAGCTGATAGCGCTTGAAATATTCTTTGACCAGCCACAAAGGCGGCGGGATGTAACCTACGACATGATCAAAGCAGTGATGGAAAAGTTACGCACAGAAAGGCCAAAACTGGCCCCCATGCGCGTGTTCCATGCTTATGGCCTGCTGGATGACTATAAAGGCAAACAGCCCACATCAGAGCTGACAGCGCTTGTGGCCCTCATCCGCCGCGTGTGCGGGCTGGATAACCACATCGCCCCCTATAGTGAAACGGTGCGAGCCAATTTCAAACGCTGGGTGTTCAACCAGCAAGCAAGCGGCGGGGATAAATTCACACCTGAGCAGATGGACTGGTTGCGTATGATCCGTGATCATGTCATTACCAGCTTCCATATGGATCGGGATGATCTGGACATGGCCCCCTTTGATGCCAAAGGCGGCATGGCAAAAATGTATCAACTGTTTGGGGCAGAGATGGATAACATGATGACCCAGTTGAATGAAGTATTGGCCGCGTGATGGGTGAGTTACCAAAAGGGTGGTGCAAGTCTAACCTAGGTGAGTTTACTAGACTTGTAATGGGTCAATCACCTTCATCAGATACATATAATTTTGATAAATTAGGCCTCCCTTTTTTTCAGGGGAAAGCTGAGTTTCAAGATTTGTACCCTGAGGTTAGAAAGTACTGCTCTGTGCCTCTTAGAATAGCAGAGCCTAATGCTACGTTGCTTTCTGTACGTGCACCTGTTGGTCCAACAAATTTAGCGGGGCAAAAATGCTGTGTCGGAAGAGGCTTAGCAGCCATTCACCCACTTTGTGAGGTAAAAGCTTTCTTTATTTTCTACTTATTACGTTCAATGGAGCCTAATTTATCAAAAGAAGGTACAGGCTCTACCTTTCAGGCCATCAATAAAAGTTTTGTGGAAAATATCCCTATATTAGTTCCACCTATCGGTGAACAGGGGCGCATTGTCGAAAAAATCGAGCAGCTATTTTCTGAGCTTGATAAGGGTGTTGAAGCGCTAAAAACAGCACAGGCACAGCTAAAAGTCTATCGACAAGCCCTACTCAAACATGCGTTTGAAGGCAAGCTGACGGCTGATTGGCGTGAAGCCAATAAAGACAAACTTGAAAGCGCTGATGCCCTGTTGGCCCGCATTAAAACCGAACGCGAAGCCCGCTACCAACAGCAGTTGGAGAACTGGAAACAGGCCATCAAAGCCTGGCATGAGAATGGCAAGAATGGCAAGAATGGCAAGAAACCAGCAAAGCCTGCAAAGTTGCAATTTGGATTAGAACAACCACTCCATTCAACTTCTACACAACGCGATTGGGCCGAAATTCCTCTGCAATTTCTTGCTATCGAAGCTGTACTCGGAAAAATGCTAGATAAACAAAAAAACATAGGAACCAATAGACCTTACCTAGGCAACATTAACGTGCGTTGGGGGCGATTTGACCTGAGTACACTTAAAGAAATGAAATTCGAAGAAACGGAAATTTCCCGATATAGCTTAAAGAAAAATGACTTGGTAATCTGCGAAGGTGGCGAGCCGGGGCGATGCGCTGTGTGGACAGGTGATGATAAGGCGATGTTCATTCAGAAGGCACTACACCGGGTGCGGTTTCCTAAGAGCTTTAACCCACATTTCGCATATCATTTTTTAACATTCGCGGCGAGCACGGGTGGTTTGGCAGAGAATTTTACCGGGACTACAATCAAGCACCTCACCGGTAAAGGTTTGGGGCAAGTCATTTTCCCACTTTGCACATATGTGGAGCAAAAGGAAATTGTTCAATTACTGGAAGAAAAGCTCTCCGTCATCGACAAGATGGAAATTGAGATCGAAACACAGCTAAAAAAATCTGAAGCGCTGCGCCAATCGATTTTAAAGAAAGCCTTTTCAGGCCAGTTGGTGCCGCAAGACCCATCCGATGAACCCGCCTCAAAACTGCTAGAGCGCATCAAGGCTGAAAAAGCTAGAACATTAAATCAAAGCAAATCTATAAAACGTATCGAAAAGGGGATTTAGATATGCCATCAGCAGCGTTTGGGGTGTTTAATGGTTATAACTCATATGAGGTTAAGTCGTTAGCTACTATCTTTAAAGAAAGGAATGCAGGCAGGGGCCCCAATATGGATTATGGCCTTTTACACGGAGGCCTGATTTTGCTTGTTTCAGGCTGGGAAACCTACTGTGAAGATGTTGCAGCAGAAGCAGTAAGAAAGGTTTGCAGCCTGGACAATATACATTTTGATGATTTACCTGAAAATGTAAGAAATGGAATTTTACAATACACCCTCGATTTCAAGCTGGATAAGAATAATATTTTACAGTCAAACTTAGCTAAACTTCCGGATGGTGGGTGGAAAAAAGTCTGGGAGGAAAGAGTTAAAAACTACCTCAGAGATTTTAATACTCCCAAATTCAGGCGAGGTAGAGGGAAAAGTCTTCTTGAGTTATTTGGTTTATATTTGTCTTCTGATGTAAAGCGCGAGCTTGAGCAACTCACTGGCCTCAACAATATTACTGACTTGATAGACAAGATAATTAGTATACGAGGGACTATTGCCCATAAGGGCAGGCCTGATGATGCTGATCGCTTCTATGCGGAAGGCCTTGAGCAGTATTTGGCTCAAGCGACAAAGGCATGTGCCGCTATTGATTGCATGATTTATACTGAGTTCCGTGAAAAATATAATATTACTCCATGGAAAATGACGAAGACTGTTTCTGAGCATTTACCCGGCTATAGATAAGGAAGTTCTCAAGTTTATGAACGCCGCAACAATCATTTCAAAAATTTGGAGTTTCTGCACAACATTGCGTGATGACGGTGTTGGTTATGGGGATTATCTGGAACAGCTTACCTATCTGATCTTCCTTAAAATGGCGGATGAATATTCAAAGCCGCCCTATAGTCGGGATGTTGGGGTGCCTGCTGAGTTTAGCTGGCCTAAGCTTGTGAAACGCCGGGGGGCAGAACTTGAGGTGCATTATGTGCGCCTGCTGCTTGAGCTTGGCAAGAAAACAGGCATGCTTGGGCAGATATTCACCAAATCCCAAAACAAGATAACTGACCCTGCGAAACTTTCCCGCCTTGTTGCCATGATTGACGGTGAAAACTGGCTGATGACAGACGCTGATGTGAAAGGCGAAATTTATGAGGGCCTGCTAGAGAAAAACGCGGAAGACACAAAATCTGGCGCGGGGCAATATTTTACACCCCGTGCCCTAATTAAAGCCATGGTGGCCTGTATTCAGCCCCAGCCGGGCAAAACCATTGCAGACCCCGCTTGTGGCACAGGTGGTTTCTTCCTCGCGGCGTATGACCATTTGGTGGCTCATCATGACTTGGATAAAACACAAAAAGAATTCCTGAAGCACCGCACTTTCCACGGCAATGAAATTGTGGCGAACACACGCCGCCTGTGCCTGATGAATATGTTTTTGCATAATATTGGCGAGATGGACGGGGAAGCCCCAGTTCATTCCACTGATGCGCTGATCGCTGATAGCGGCCTAAGGGTGGATTATGTGCTTGCAAACCCGCCGTTTGGCAAAAAAAGCAGCATGAAGTTCACCAGCGAAGACGGCGAGCAGGAAGAGGAAGAGCTAACCTATAACCGGCAGGATTTTTGGGCCACAACGTCAAACAAACAGCTGAACTTTGTGCAGCATATTCACACCATGCTGAAATCAACTGGCAAGGCTGCTGTTGTGGTGCCTGATAATGTGCTGTTTGAAGGCGGGGCCGGGGAAACCGTGCGCAAGAAGCTGATGGAAACAACAGAGCTTCACACCATATTGCGGCTGCCGACGGGCATTTTCTATGCCAACGGCGTGAAAGCGAATGTGCTGTTTTTTGATAACCATGTGGCAGCAAAGAAACCATGGACCAAAGAAGTCTGGTTCTATGATTACCGGACAAACATACACCATACGCTGAAGAAAAAACCCATGCGCATGGAAGACCTGCAGGATTTTATCACCTGCTATAACGCGGAAAACCGCTTTGCCCGCAAAGAGACATGGGATGCTGAAAAGAAACCTGAAGGACGCTGGCGCAAATATAGCTATGATGAGATTATTGCGCGGGACAAAACCAGCCTTGATATCACATGGCTGAAAGACAAAAGCCTGACAGACCTTGATAACCTGCCTGACCCTGATGTGCTGGCAGAAGAGATTATTGAAAACATAGAAGCGGGCCTGAACAGCTTCCGTGAGGTGCTGGCCGGGCTCTCTGCCGCAAAATAACTGAGGATTGGGGGCTTTGATGGAAAAGACATCAAAGATTAAGACATATTGCAATGAATGCCTGGGCGAGCGAAACCACCACATTCAGGCAGAGCATGTGAACCGTTCTGGCGAAGATGGTGAACCTCGTCATATTTCTCAATATCTTGTTGTGGAGTGTATGGGCTGTGAAAACATCTCCTTTCTGAAGCGCTTCTTATGCGACGAAGATGACGTTCGATATGAATATGATGGGCAAGGCAACACTATTGTTGAAGCTGAAAACTGGCGTGAGGAAATATACCCAGCCCCCTCATATCGGCGAGAACCTGACTGGATAGACCAGCTAGAAGATGATGTTCTGGTTGAAATTCTTCAGCAGACCTATGAAGCGCTCTGCATTGGCTCTAATTTCCTGGCTGCGGTTGGTTCACGCACGGCTCTGGATCGGATACTGACTTTGCGTGGGGGAGATAAAGGCCCCTT
>JBNKGK010000272.1:0-4854 GCA_050289785.1 Kordiimonas sp. | reverse complement strand
ACGCACGCACACACCAACTGTCACAGCAACTACCAAGCCACGTTGTGATGTGAAATTTGATACATTCGTCATTGAAGGTGCAAAAAGTGTCTGTGTAACCGGTGATATTGGTACAGGTAAGACAACTCTTGTTCGCCACTTGTTCGATACGCTTGATCGTAATGAGTTTATCGCAGCTATGATTGTGAGCACACAATTGAGCGCGGAGGACTTGCTAAGAAGCGTTGTTGCCGCTTTTGGCTTGGACGCTCAAGCTGAAGATAAAGGCCAGCTTCTTGCTAGGTTGGAAAGGCATCTCAGAGAGCAGTTTAAAATGGGGCGCCGAGCTCTCCTCGTGGTGGATGAAGCACAAAACCTTTCGAATGCAGCGCTGGAAGAAATGCGTATGCTTTCCAACTTTCAGGAGGGCGATAAAGCTCTGTTGCAAAGTTTCCTTGTTGGTCAGCCAGAGTTTAGGGAACGTATTTTTTCTGCCCCTGAACTAGAGCAGTTAAGGCAGCGTGTTATTGCCACACACCATTTGGAACCTATGGATGAAGAAGAGCTGGCAGGTTATATTGAACACAGGCTCAAGCTTGTTGGCTGGGATAATGACCCTTGCTTTACAGCTGATGCGGTGGAGGCAATTTATCGCCACACAGAGGGGGTCCCGCGGCGGTTGAATACCCTGTGTTCTCGTGTGCTTCTCTATGGATCACTCGAGGAAATCCATACTATTGATGGCGAGGTCATAAATTCCGTGGTTGAAGATATGGCATCTGATAACACGAGAAAAATTACCCCTACATCATCGGCCATACCGAGGTCTTCTCATGGGAACAGGCAGAATGATTCCACTATTCCATTGGAGGCTGGCAGTTCATCCAGTCAAGGTAACAAGGATATGGAAAATAGGATCAATCAGCTTGAAAACATGATGAAATCACAGGATCAGACCCTGCAGAAGCTCACTGAGCTTATGACGCACCTGGCGAGTGGTGGCCAAAAGGATGACAACTGACACGACCTGCTTCCCAATGATGGCAGAACCTGTTTCTGCCCACGTACAATATAGTGGAAAACATGCTTTTACAGTGGATGTAGAGGAATGGTTCCAAGTTGGCGCTTTTGAAAACACTATACAGAGAGAAGATTGGCCTCAGTTGGAAAGCCGTGTTGAACAGCAGGTACAAACCATTCTAGGTCTGCTTTCACAAGCGGATATAAAGGCGACTTTCTTTTGTCTTGGCTGGGTTGCCAAACGTTCCCCTGGCCTGCTGTCTCAAATCCATGCAGCAGGACATGAGCTAGCCTGCCATGGCGTGGACCACAAGCGCCTGTTTATGATGACAGAGGCCGAGTTCAAAACAGATGTAGCGACGGCCAAAAAGCTTATTGAAGACGCCATAGGAGCCGAGATTCAAGGCTATAGAGCGCCAAGCTTTTCGCTGACGGCTGATGTTTGGTGGGCTTATGATGTGCTGAGAGAGGAAGGATTTAGGTATTCCTCCAGCATATATCCCATAAATCATGATCATTATGGTATGCCATCCGCACCCAAAACTGCTTTTTGGCCAAAGGGCAAAGGCGGTGTTTTGGAATTGCCGTTGACCGTTTGTCAGGCGTTGGGCAGAAATTTACCTGCGTCTGGAGGCGGATATTTCAGGTTGTTGCCCTATGGACTAGGCCGCTGGATGCTCAAGCGTGCTGAGAGACAAAACCAGGCTCCTGGTATATTCTATATGCACCCATGGGAGATTGATCCGGGCCAACCCTTTGTGAAGGAAGCTTCCTTGCGCTCACGCTTCCGCCATTATACAGGGCAAGAGAAAATGCCTGCCAAGCTTTTGAAACTGTTTAGGGACTTCGAATGGGGCCGTATGGATGAAGTGTTGATCCGACCCGTTCTTCAGGCTGAAGGCATTAGCTGATGGCTATTGTCGTTCGTGAAATGACGGAACACGATACGGTTCTTTGGGATGCCTTTGTTGCGGCACACGAAGATGGAACATTTTGCCACCGAGCGGGGTGGAAGCGGGTTATTGAGGATGGTGCTGGTCAGAATTGTCCCTATCTCCTTGCTGAAGAAGCAGGGCAGCTTGTCGGTATTTTGCCGCTGACAATTCGTAAAAGCCTGCTTTTTGGCAATGCGGCCATTTCTTCCATGTTTGGGGTTTATGGCGGGGCTTTAACATCTCATGAAGCGGCCTGTCTGGCCCTGTATGAGAAGGCATGGCAATTAACTCAAAAAGAAGGCATTGATGTGCTGGAGTGCCGTTCTGTGAAGGCTCAGCATGCAGGCACAGCGGGCTGGGTAGTGCCCGAAGCGAAATCAGCAACGTTTGTGAGGGAGATCGAAGGTGACGATGAGGCTCTTCTACTCTCAATCCCTCGAAAACAGAGGGCTGTTATTCGCAAAGGCTTAAAGAATGACCTTGTTTCTGACTGGCAGGCGGGTGTTGATGAGTTTTATGCCTTATATGCGCATAGTGTGCATAGGTTAGGAACCCCTGTCTTTCCTAAATCCTTGTTCATGGCTTTGTTAGAGGTCTTTAAAGAGGATGTGGACATCCAGCTTATTCGTTTGCCGAGCGGTGAAGCAGTGGCAAGCCTGATGAGCTTTTATGATGAAAAGACGGTTTACCCCTATTATGCGGGAGGGAATGATAAAGCCCGTTCTGTGGCAGCGCATGATTTTATGTATTATGATCTGATGAAGCGTGCGAGGGACCGAGGGAAAAAAGTTTTTGACTTTGGCCGCAGTAAAATTGGTTCTGGTCCTTATTCCTTCAAGAAAAACTGGGGTTTTTCTCCTGTACCGTTGGAATAC
Source organism: Kordiimonas sp. (assembly GCA_050289785.1). Classification (GTDB taxonomy): domain Bacteria; phylum Pseudomonadota; class Alphaproteobacteria; order Sphingomonadales; family Kordiimonadaceae; genus Kordiimonas. The sequence goes on along the minus strand of JBNKGK010000272.1, from coordinate 2,045 downwards.
GAATATCGGTTAACAGAGGGGGCTTTATTGCCTAACCTTTCACCAGATAATGCCAAATTTCAGTTAATGGTCTCTGCCTGGAAAAAGCTGCCGTTGTGGTTGGCAAACCGTTTGGGGCCACTGATTGCAAGACATTTGGGGTAGGGCTAGTGGCAAGAATATTGTTTTTAGCTCATCGTATTCCCTATCCCCCTAACAAGGGTGATAAAATAAGGTCATGGCATTTTCTGGATCATTTGATGCAGCAGCATGAGGTGCATCTGGGCTTTTATGTGGATGATAAAAAGGATCTGGAGCATATCCCGTTTCTGGAACAGAAGACGGCAAGTCTTGCTTATGAGTGTGTGTCACCGGCTTACCAGAAGCTAATTTCCCTGATTGCTCTTGCCAAAGGAAAGCCTCTCACCCTTGAGGCCTATCCAAAACGCAAATTAGGCCAATATGCTTCTAGCCTCATAGAAACTGGGCAGATTGATTTGGTGTTTCTCTTCTCTGCGGCAACAGCGCCGCTTGTGTTGGGTGTGAAGGACAGGCCGCTCATTCTGGCTGACTTGGTTGATGTGGATTCCGCAAAGTGGGAAGCCTATGCGAAAACGGCACTGTGGCCACTCTCCTGGTTATATGCCCGTGAAGCGAAGTTGTTGGGGTATTATGAAAAACAGGTCGCAGGGCAGGCCGGTGCAACAGTTTTCGTAAGCGATGATGAAGCTGATGTCTTCTGTCAGAGAAGTGGCCTCAGATCTGCCTCCAAAGTTTTTGGGCTGTCGAATGGGGTAGATACAAACCATTTTTCACCTGAACGGTTTCCGCCGCGTGAGGTAAGTCAGCCTCCCACTGTAATTTTTACAGGGGCAATGAATTATCGCCCCAATATTGAGGCCGTTCTGTGGTTCGTGGATGAAATATGGCCAAAAGTAAGGTCGGTCCTGCCTGAAGCACAGTTTTGCATTGCCGGAGGCCCTGTTGCTGAGAAGGTGGCTGGTCTGGCTAAAGGGAATACCCATGTGAGTGTGCTGGGCTATGCGGATGATATGGCTGCAGAAATTGCCAGGGCAGATATTGCAATTGCTCCCTTGCTGACGGCAAGAGGTATTCAGAATAAAGTGCTTGAAGCCATGGCCATGGCCCGGCCAGTTGTTGCAACACCTGCTGCACAAGAGGGCATTCGTGGCATTCACGGCCACCATTTGATGGTGGCGGAAGAGGCTGAACAATTTGCCACTATGGTTATTGACCTGATTCAGAATAGGGCGGAAGCTAGACGCTTAGGGGAAGCAGCACGTCGTTATGTGCAGGAACATCACAGTTGGCAGGCAAGCTTTGATAGACTTGATGGGATTATTGAGGGCCTTTTGAAAGATAAGTATGACTGAGACGATATCCATCAGGCACTTATATTACAGGCAGGCTGGGTTGATGCTAGTCAGTTTCTGTCTGTTGGTTTTTGCCTGGTGGGAACAGGTTTCACATTTTCTTTACATTATATGGAACAGGGATTCTTTTTCACACAGCCTTTTGGTGCCATTTGTCTCCCTTTGGCTTATCTGGCGAAAGAAAGAAGAAATAACACAATGCGCCCCTGAAACTTCCGTGAGTGGTGTCATACTGTTTTTGTTTTCATGTGGCTTGTGGGTTTTGGCTATTGCCGCTGACAGCGCCTTGCTTGCGGATATTGCTTTTATTTCAGCAATACAGGCATTGGTGTTGGCCTGTTTTGGTTTCGCTGTGTATCGTTTGATTTTGTTTCCCATGCTTTTCCTGTTTTGTGCGGTACCGATAGGATTAGAACTTATCCTAGTTCTTCAGGTTTTAACCGCCAAAGCGGTGATTTTTCTACTCTCGATCACAGGGTTTTCCTATACAGCGGAAGGGGTTTATATCACGCTCGCCAGCGGTGATTATGAGGTGGCTCAGGCCTGTGCAGGGATCAAGTTCCTCTTTACCAGTGTGGTTACCAGCATATTGCTGGCGCATTTATTATATCAAGGTTTGCTGTCCCGAGTGGTTATGGTCCTGACCGGGGTGCTGGTGCCTATAATGGCAAA
>JBNKGK010000271.1:0-4905 GCA_050289785.1 Kordiimonas sp. | reverse complement strand
AATGCCACAGTATCGGTCACGCACATCCACACACGGGCGCAATATGGCAGGTGCTCGGGCGCTTTGGCGCGCCACAGGTATGAAAGATGGGGATTTCCAGAAGCCGATTATTGCAGTGGTGAACAGCTTCACTCAATTTGTACCAGGTCATGTGCATTTGAAAGACCTTGGCCAGATGGTAGCGCGTGAAATTGAGGCCGCTGGGGGTATCGCTAAGGAATTTAACACCATTGCCGTGGATGATGGCATCGCCATGGGCCATGATGGCATGCTCTACAGCCTGCCAAGCCGCGAGATTATTGCCGACAGCGTGGAATATATGGCCAATGCCCACTGCGCTGATGCGCTGGTGTGCATTTCCAACTGTGACAAGATCACACCAGGCATGTTGATGGCGGCTATGCGCCTGAATATTCCTGCTGTTTTTGTGTCTGGCGGGCCGATGGAAGCTGGTGAGATGGATTATGACGGAGAAACCCGCAAGCTGGATTTGATTGATGCCATGGTGGAAGCGGCCAACCCGAATGTCTCTGATGAAGGTGTTGCGGTTGTTGAGCGCTCTGCCTGCCCAACCTGTGGTTCATGTAGTGGCATGTTCACAGCGAACAGCATGAACTGCCTCACGGAAGCGCTTGGCCTTTCCCTGCCGGGCAATGGCACCACACTGGCTACCCACGCAGACAGGAAAGAACTGTTCCTCACAGCTGCCCGTTTGGTGGTGGACCTGTGCCGCAAATATTATGAAGAGGATGACGAAAGCGTGCTGCCGCGTGGTGTCGCCACTTTTGAAGCCTTTGAAAATGCCATGGCGCTTGATATTGCCATGGGTGGCTCAACGAACACGGTGTTGCACTTGCTGGCGGCGGCGCAGGAAGCTGAAGTTGATTTCACTATGGAAGATATGGACAAGCTTTCTCGCAAGGTGCCAAACCTGTGTAAGGTGGCACCGGCCACACAGAAATATCATATTCAGGATGTTCACCGTGCAGGCGGCGTGTTTGGTATTTTGGGTGAGCTTGACCGGGCAGGGCTGATTAACCGGGAGTGCCGCACTGTCCATGCGCCGACCATGGGGCAGGCGATTGACCAGTTTGATGTGATTAACAGTGCTGACGCTGATTTGCACCAGTTCTTCCGCGCAGCACCAGGCGGTGTGCCAACGCAGGTGGCGTTCAGTCAAGCCAAGCGTTATGACACGCTGGATATGGATCGTGTGGATGGCTGTATCCGTGCCAAAGAACATGCCTATAGCCAGGATGGTGGCCTTGCCGTGCTGTTTGGTAATATCGCGGAAGATGGCTGTATCGTCAAAACGGCAGGTGTTGATGAAAGCATCCTGAAATTTTCGGGCAGGGCCCGTGTGTTTGAAAGCCAGGATTCAGCTGTCAAAGCTATTCTGGGCAAGGAAGTTGTTGCGGGGGATGTTGTTGTTATCCGCTATGAAGGGCCTCGTGGTGGGCCGGGTATGCAGGAAATGCTTTATCCAACCAGTTACCTGAAATCCATGGGACTGGGCAAGGAATGCGCGCTGCTCACCGATGGCCGTTTCTCCGGGGGGACCAGTGGGCTTTCCATTGGCCATGCCAGCCCTGAGGCGGCAGATGGTGGAGCCATCGGCTTGGTGGAAGAGGGCGATATGATTGATATTGATATTCCAAACCGCAGCATTAATTTGCGGGTGGCCGCTGCTGAGCTAGCAAGCCGCAGAGCCGCGATGGAAGCAAAGGGTAATGCTGCCTGGAAACCCGAAGAAGTGCGTACACGCAAGGTGACAAAAGCCCTGAAGGCCTATGCCGCCATGGCAACATCAGCCAGTAAAGGCGCTGTACGCCAAATTTAGGTGATTTGATAGACTTAAAAAATGTTGCAGGAGCCACGCATTAAATGCGTGACTCCTGTCTGTTTTATAAAGTCTTGAAAAAACATTGGAAAATCAATGCGTTTGGTGCGTTTTTGACCTGATATTTATGATGTTTTAGGGTATAATGCCAACTGTGAATTATGGCAGATGGCTGTTTTTGCGGGACAGAAAAATGCAGCATAGACTTGACGAAGCAGCCCCTCTGCGCCATATCCTCACCGTAAGGCAAAAGGAAAAGGTTCATGAGTAACCCTAAGCTGGATGGCGCTTTGCGCCAGTTTATGTATGGTAAAGTACACCGGGCCACAGTGACCGGGGCTGACCTCGATTATGTCGGTTCTATCACCATGGATCCGTTGGTGCTGCGCGCGTCTGGCATTTTGCCCCATACGGCTGTGGACGTGGTGAATATCACTAATGGTGAACGGATCACCACTTACGTGATTGAGGGTACTGAAGGCTCGGGTGTTCTGTGCCTGAACGGGGCTGCTGCACATCAGTTTTCCAAGGGTGATCTGGTGATCGTGATGGCGTACGAATCCGTGCCTGCAAACCAGCTTCCTGGCCGTGTTTCCCGTGCTGTGCATGTAAACGCAGCGAACCAGATTGTCTCGGTGAAAGAGCATGTAACACCAAGCCTTGATAGCCTCGGTCAACCTGAAAATAATCGGGAACATCAGCGCTACGAAATGGTGGATGCCTGATATCTCGATTTGTCTCCCAGTCTGATAATGCGTGTGATGTTGATTACATCAAGGAAAGTATTGTCGTGACTTGTAACAATAAGCGCGCCATCGTAAGCATTCAGGGCGTGTTCCAGAAGTTCAATTGTGTGCAGGTCAAGGTGATTGGTTGGTTCATGCAGTAGAAGAAGGTGTGGCGGTTGCCCTGCCATTATGCAAGCCAGGCCAGCTCGTAATGTTTCCCCGCCGCTAAGGGTGCCGAGCATGCGTTCCGCCTCACTTGCTCGAAAGCCAAAGCGTGCGAGGGCAGTATGAGCCTCATTGTGGGTGATGCCCCTGTTTAATCTTTCCATGTTATCAACAAGGCTTTGCTTGCGATTGAGGAAACGCATGCTTTGGTCAAGATAGCCAATATTGATATCAGCAACGCTTAACGTACCACTATCTGGCTTTAGGTCACCCACAATGGCGCGTAGCAAACTGGATTTGCCGCTACCATTTGCACCGGTAAGGGCAAGGCGTTCCGGCCCATGTATATCGAAAGATATATTTTGAAGAACAGGAGGCATACCCGGTGGTGCCCAGCAGATATTGTTCAGTGAAAGAATATGCTTTTTGGGGGGTAGCCGAGTAGTGGGCAAATCGATACGCAAAGGTATTCTTTTTTCCCGTTCTGCAGCAGTTTCTTCCAGAGCAGACTTTGCACCTTCTTTCAGAGCCTCTGAAACGCCTTGAATTTTGCCCTTGGTACCTTCTGCACGCTCTTTTCTTGCATCAAGCAAAACTTTGGGCTGCCCACCTTGCAAGCGAGACTTTCTGCCTTTCGCGTCCCTTTGGGCCTTTTTCTCTGCCTCCCGTGCTGCCCGCCGGGCAATTTGTTTTACAGTGGCCTGCGCAGAGGCGAATTTACTTTCAGCAAGGGCGCGTTCCTCTTCTCTTTTTGCGTGATAAAAATTATAATTGCCTCCGTATAGACTGATGCCTTTTTCAGAAAGCTCTGCAATGGCATCCATCATATTCAGCAGTGTTCGATCATGGCTGACGATAAGGGCAGGCCCTTGCCAGTTTTTGATGAAGTCATACAAAAGCTGGCAGCCTTCTGTGTCCAGATCATTAGTGGGTTCATCCATCAGAAGAATATCAGGTTCCTCCAAAAGCAGTTTTGCCAGCCGCATTCTTGTGCGCTGACCACCTGAAAGCGTTTCTGCAGCCTGGTCGTAATTGATGCCTGTCAGCCCCACTGCGGCAAGGGCTTTCCCAAGTTTTTCTTCTAATAGCCAATCTGCCTTTTCTGCGTCCTTGGGTGTGCCTTTTCCTGCCGCCATGCGTTTGTGAATAGCGAGTTGCTCCGTGATGCCGAGGCTATCTGCGACAGAAAGGTCAGGCTCAAGGTTTACTTGCTGTGCCAGCAGGGCAGGGTTGCCGCTCACTACGATATGTCCGTGGTTTGGCTGAAGGGTGCCCAGCATAATATGCAGCAGGCTTGATTTGCCTACACCATTGCGGCCCACCAGTCCGATAAGGCCACTGTCAAAACTAAGGTTTAGATCTTTAAAAAGTGGCGTGCCGTTAGGTGTTGTATAGCTTAGATTGTTGAGTGTGATGAACTGAGGCATGATCATTCCTGAAAATCATTGATAATGGTGGGTTCAATGTTTTCAGGATGTTGTTCATCACTTTTCTCACTCAGTTAGCTGCGATCAGGCTTTCAGACTACCCTATTCTGATGTTCGGGGCAAGTTGGCCCCTAAAGGTCAGTCAGCTCTATCCATATGGGCGTGTGATCGCTGGGTTTTTCCTTACCGCGTGGCACACGGTCTACCTGACAGTCCGTCAAACGGTCAGCCGCTTGGGCTGACAGCAGCAGGTGATCGATACGAATGCCATAATCCTTCTGCCAGGCACCGCGCTGAAAATCCCAATAGGTGTAGGCGGCTCCGGCTGGTTTAATTTGCCGCAGAGCATCCAGATACCCAAGATTAGTCAGGGTGCGCAGTTTTGCTCGGCTTTCCGGCTGGGTGAGGGCATCATCCACCCACACGGCAGGGTTATAACAATCTTCATCTCTGGGGATGACATTATAATCACCCGCCAGCACAATAGGCATCTCAGTTTCCAGAAGCCGTGCCGCATGGGCAACAAGCCTGTCCATCCAGGCGAGCTTGTAATCAAATTTGGGGCCGGGCTGTGGGTTGCCATTAGGCAGGTAAATGCTGGCAATGCGAACCCCTTGAACTGTGGCCTCAATATAGCGAGCTTGCTCATCTTCCGTATGCGGGTTGCCGTTTGTATCAGGCAGGCCTCGCCTCACGTCCTCAATCGGGTGTTTTGATAGAATAGCAACGCCGTTAAAGGCTTTCT
>JBNKGK010000270.1:0-4909 GCA_050289785.1 Kordiimonas sp. | reverse complement strand
TGGTAAAAGCATAATTTAAGATGGCAGGCACTGTGGCGAACAACAGGGCTGGCGCATGGCGTACATCACCCCCCGAAAAAGCCAGTCGAATAATATCAGACGCCACAACAACCAAAATGGGCTTCAACACCGCTTCGGGAATAAGGGCTGCAGCAAAAGCCACAAGCCCGGTGATACCCATTAGCGTTACAAGGGCCGTAGCCCCAAGGGCATAGATCCGCCCTGCCCCCATGCGTTTATAGGTGGCATGGCCAAAATAGGGGGTGGTTTGCACAACACCGCCGAAAAGCGCGCTTAAAGCTGTGGCCATCGCATCCAGCCGCACCACAGTGCCGGGATGATACTCATCCCCCACAATTTTGGCACCGGCCACCACATTTACACTGCTTGTTGCGATCAACAGAGCAAAGGGGATAACAATACCCATATAATGGCTGACATCGCCAAGCATGCCCTGCACGCCAGCAAGCACCGGCGCGGGCAAAGCCGGCTGAATAGCAGGCACGGTAGGCAGCGCATAACCACCGCCAACATCAGATAGCGCCAGAATATAATAGATGAGTGTGGCCACAATCAACGCCAGCACGGCGCCGGGCATATCAAAGGGCAGCCGGTGCCCAGCGATGAGCGCATAGGCCATGATAACGAGGGCCACAACACCCACTTCCGGCAGGGCAAACACGCCAAGAAGCGCCTCTGCCCCCAGCCACACGGTGGCAATGCCTGCCATCGCACCAATAAGCGCCACCTGAGGCAGGCCCCGCTGCATGACAGGCCCTAAAAAAGACAGGCCAAATTTGATAAGCGCCATCCACAGCGTGGCGGCCATGCCTGCCACCCAGGCCTTGTCGGCAGCGGCTTCCACCCCAAGGCCCGCCACATTGCTGGCATAGATAGGCCCTACGATGAAAAAGCTCATGCCAAAAACGGTGGGTAGATCCAGCCCCACAGGCAAGCTGGTGAGCGCCTTATTGCCTGTCGCGGCCATGGTTTTACGGGAAAGCCCGAAAAAGGCAAGATTGCCTACCAATATGCCCACCAAGGCCCCCGGCAGAATTTTGGTGAAAATTGGCTCGGCCGGAAAAGAGAAAACGCCCATCAAAATGCTGGCAAGCACAAACAGGTTTACGGTGACATCCAGAAAGAAAGCCACACCAGCATTCAGTTCTGCGCTTATCTGCCCTTCATGTACTGCCATAAAAACCTGCTCTATTTAAACGAGGTGAGCTTGCGGCGGGGAATGCGCTGTTCGCCCTCAAAAGCGCGCAACTTTTCCTCCAGCTTCCACTGCAAGGCCGCTTTTTCGCTCGCCCGAATAAGAGCTCGGCACGCCTTACTGGCTTCCTGCCCCGCTTCCACATCTGCCACACAGGCAGGTTCATCCCACAGGCTGCCACCAGGCAGGAAGCTATGGGTAAGGGCATTACGAGAGATATGCCTCAGCTCAAAATAGGTGACATTATAATCATTCCAATAGCGCATATATTCATGCGTGAGATCAATGCGGGAAACACCCTCATCATCTGTTGAAAGGGTGTAAGGTACTTCCATATCACGGTAAAGAAGCGCAGGATGCTGCTTGCCTTTCACCCCGAGGATCACATCATTGCTGGTGAGGTTAATTTCCACCAGAATGCCTTCTTTCGCCATCTTGTCCAGAAGCTGGGCAGAGCCTTTTTCATAAACAATATCAATGCCATGGCCAATACGTTTGGCATGGCCTAGCTCTATGGCTTCCCGGATATGAAATTCAAGCTGGTGCGGGCGCACCAGCCCCAATGTCAGCTCACCGGCATGCAGGGAAATATTCTGCGGGCCGAGCTTGCTGTAGAGATGATCAATCATCTGCATATGAAGAGTATAATCCCTGAGCGCAATGAAGCCATCCTCTGGTGCCACCAGATTCATACCAACCATCAGGGGTTCCGCGTCCATCAACGCCCAGCCGAGGATGAACTGAGCATAAACCATAGCCGGGCTGAACTCCCGCACCACCTGGTGAAGGAAACGAATTTCAACATCACAGCCGGGCGCGGCCATTGCCGTTCCACAGCCAAGAAGACGATTTTTCTTCTCCTCCGCCTCAGCAATCTGCTTGCGGGCAGAAGCCACCAGCTCTGGCATTTTTTTGCCAAAGGGGCTGTTCATCAGGGTGGCATAATCTTTTGCCACATCGCCCGAAAGCTGCATGCCACCAACAAGCGGGAACAGTTCAGGCAGGATGATTGTGTGCATTAGCTCCAGATACAAAATATTCTGCTTACCTGCTCTGTCTGCCACTTGGGCTAGCTGGTCCCCCTGTCTGGAGGGCAGATAAGCAATGCGGGAAAAAGTGGAAAAGAACTGATCATGGCCAGACCAGCCACTTTCCGGCACAAAAGACCGTAGTGAGAGGCCGTTGATAATCCCCCGCCTTGCTGTCTCATCAGCCCGGGCCGCCTCTGCTGTCATCCAGCCGCTCGCCGCACAACTTTCCTTTTCTTTCATCTTGAGTGCGGGCACTGATAGATCTGCACATAGGCCATCCTCCGCCGCCCAATCCAGCCAGCTTTCAGCATAAACTGCGCCCATCAGGTGGTTATGGATATCCCCGCCTTTTGGAAAAGCCTCTAACACCTGACGGAGCCTGCCATTTTCTGCAGACCAGGTGATCACTCCCCCTGTGGTGCGCGCCTCTATCGCTCTCTGGCTTTCTGCCCAAACAGGCCCCACCATGAGGAAAACACATAGGAAACAAGCCGTTAGTTGACCACTGACAAAGCGCAAAACCATGACACCCCTTCATTCACACCGTTTACCTTAGGGGAACACTATTCCAGTATGCCGCGCAAACCACAAGACAAAAAGCAAACTGTAAAAATTAACAAAACCACAAAAAATTATTTAAAAACAATTACTTAAATAATAGACTTGCATTTTATAATGCAGTTCATTAAAAATAGTCATAGGGATTTTAACAAAGTGGTGTGAGGTTGCTCCTTGGTTGTACAAGCCGTAAAAATTGACTCCAAAAAAGATAAAAAAACTGAAGCGACACGTACAGCGCTTATGCTGGCGGCTGAACGCCTGATTGCGCAAAAAGGCCTGGCCAACGTTTCTGCCCGCGAAATACTGCAGGAAGCTGGTCAAAAGAACCAATCCGCCCTGCAATACCACTTTGGCTCCAAGGATGATTTGATCCTCTCTACCATCTGCCATCGTATTGCCCAGTGTGATGCCCGCAGACAGGAACTTATTGCAGAATGGCCCGATAAACCTGGCTACGGCGATATTATTACTGCTATTTTCCTGCCTCTCGCGGAACTGGCCGAACTGGATGAACATGGTAAAAACTACGTTATTTTCACTTGTCAGGCCATGACACAGCCCTACTGGAGCATTCGGCAAGCCATTGAAGATTTTGACATGAAGGCCCTGGAATATACCTATTCCCGCTATGACCAGATGCTATCCTACATGTCAGATAAAGAGCGTTTGCTCAGACAGGCCATTATATACGATATGGCTATTTTGACCCTGCGCCGATGGTGTGAACAGCCAGCCCCAAAGCGTACATCGCGTGAAATTCTGGATGTGATTATTAAAGTCACCAAAACCCTGATTGGCTGTTAGCTGCAATTCCTACCAATCCCCAAAAATGATCGATCAACCTGCCGCTTTCTTAGCACCCGGCACTGCCGCCGCCATTTCACTTTCCGGTTTCCCGAAGTAATAACCCTGACCAAAATCAACCCCAATTGATTTCAACAGGTCTGCATGTTCCTTGGTTTCCACCCACTCGCCCACGGTTTCAATACCCAGATCCTTACACAGGGTTACCATTGAGCGCAGAAAAGCACGATCTTCCTTATTGTTGGTCGCATCACGGATATAAGCACCATCAATCTTAAGGGCATCCACCTTAAGTTTTTTCAGATACTGGAAGCCCGCAGCCCCCGCCCCAAAATCATCCAGATACACCTTGAAGCCAATGTCACGAATTTCCTTCAGCACTTTACCCAAGGCTTCGAGGTCTTCTATCTGCGCTGATTCCGTAATTTCCAATGAAAGATGCTGGCGCAGGTCTTTATTCCCCCGAAGCACGCTGACCAGCTCCAGCATAAAATCTGCACTGGAAAGAGAGCGCCCCGAAAGGTTCACTGCAATACCAATGGCATTACCTTCACGGATCATCTCCCGCAGCTTTGAAATTGCCCGGTTCACCACGGCCTGATCAAAATCATCAATAAGCCCCACCTCTTCCGCGAAACGGATCATCTCCCACTGGGATTTCATGCTGGGGGGTAGGTCAAAACGTGTCAACGCCTCATAATGATGCATGGTGCCAGTGATGAGGTTCACAACAGGCTGGAACACCAAAGCAAACGCCCCTTCTTCCAGTACCCGTCTAAAATCTTTCACCCGCTCAGTGGTTTCCCCAATCATCGAGCTATAATTTTTCTGCATTTCCTGCAGATCGCTTCCTTCTTCCCCTCTTGCAAAATTCTGCAAGCTGAAGACAAGCGCTTTCATGCTATCTTTTTCACTCAGGTGCGCTTCCTGTGCGTCAATCGTGGCAGCCTGAATAGGAATACCTGTTGTCTGGCCAAGTACTGCGGCATAATCCTTTTCGGGTTCACCTTCCGCCCCTCGTTCATGCACGAAAGCAAACTTGCCATCACCCACCATAGCGGCATGATTGCCACCCACGGAAAAAGACCGGATATGTTCTTCCAGATTGCGCCTTTGGGCATTATCGAGGGCTTGCTCTCCCCCGGCCTCAAGAATAGTAACCAGCATTTTTTCCTGTGCTTCCGGGTCACCCTCAAACAGGCTTTCCAACCGGTCAAAAAATTGCTGTTTCTTTTCTTCCACCTTGGCAGGTGTAACATCTTCACCACCCAGCCCCAAACGATAAGGCCGTGACAGA
>JBNKGK010000269.1:0-4911 GCA_050289785.1 Kordiimonas sp. | reverse complement strand
AGATCACGCGATGATGCGCCACTTCCCAAAGAGTAAAAATCCCAGATTAACCTTGACCTTGGGGGGCTTTCTGTTCTCTGATGCGCTCATTATATTGATTTAAGCATTTGGCATTTGCATGTTTAGCTATTCTTTTGGCGCAAAAAAATTAGATACCATCCTTGAAAGCATGGGCCTGACGGCCGCCTATCAACAAAACCTGGATAAAGCAGTTCGCTATACGCGCGCTCTCGCTGAGCAAAACTTCCTGCCTTTTGCCAGACAAGCGGCTGATGGAACAGATGTTGGCCCGATAGAAAAGGCGGCGGACCATATTACGACGAGCTTCCCTCACCTGATTGTGCTGGGCACCGGCGGCTCCAGCCTCGGGGCGCAGGCGGCCATTGCGCTGGCCCTTTTCAAAGAGGGCCGAGGCACCACCATTCACACACCAGATAGCCTGTGCCCTTTTGAAATGGACAGGCTGTTTCAGATGCTGGACCCAGTAAAAACCCATGTTCTGGCGGTTTCCAAATCAGGCACAACAGCTGAAACACTGGCCCAGTTGCTGGCCTGCCGGGCATGGCTGGATACAGCCGTACCAGCAGAAAAACTGGCAGATCATTTCACCTTCGTAACGGAACCCGGGCCTCGGGCGCTCAGAACCTATGCCGAAAAACTGGGTTCACCGATTATTGACCACCCCACAGATGTGGGCGGGCGCTTTAGCGTGCTCACCTGTGTGGGCATGTTGCCTGTAGCTGTGGCTGGACTATCACCCAAAGCCTTCAGGGAAGGCTGTGCGGAGCTGTGTGATGCCCTAAAGGAAAACCCCGCGGCCCAAGCTGCGGTCACGGGTGCAGCCCTAGCCCACACCATGGCGGAATGCCGGGATGTCCGGCAAATTCTGATCATGCCTTATATGGAGGCCCTGCGCGCCTTCACCCGCTGGCACGGCCAGTTATGGGCGGAAAGCCTTGGCAAACAGGGCAAAGGCAGCACACCTTTGCGCGCTGTTGGCCCCGTTGACCAGCATAGCCAGTTACAGCTGTTTCTAGATGGGCCGGATGACAAGCTTTATACCATCCTGACAGTACCAAGTTTTGATAAAGGCCCGCGTATTGATGTGACCGAGGCTAAAACATATGGCCTGGATTATATGGCCGGGCGTACCATTGGCGATATGGTAACCTGCCAATCCCGTGCCACACAGGAAGCACTCAGAGCCCGTGGCCGTATTGTGCGCGAGCTTACAGTAACAGAGATAAATGAGAAAAGCCTTGGCAGCCTCTTCGCCTCTTTCATGTTTGAAACCATTATTACAGCCCACCTAATGGGCATTGATGCCTTTGACCAACCCGCTGTGGAAGAAGGCAAAATATTGACGAGGCAGTATCTGTCTGCGTTATAGTGGCATATAATTCTAGAGATTTTTAAGCAGGGAATTTATTTCATGAATGCTCCGATCAAAAAGATCGTCCTCCCAGTTGCAGGCCTTGGCACGCGGTTCCTACCCGCGACAAAAGCGATACCAAAGGAAATGCTGCCTGTGTTGGACCGTCCGCTTATTCAATATGCGGTTGAGGAGGCCCTTGAGGCCGGCATTGAGGATATCATTCTGGTCACAGGCCGAAACAAGCAGGTCATGGAAGACCATTTCGATCATGCCTATGAGCTGGAGAAAATCCTGCAGGAAAAAGGCAAGGAAGAAGCGCTTGAAATTGCTCGCTCCATGCTGTTGCCTGAGGGGCAAATTTCCTATGTGCGGCAGATGCGCCCCCTCGGCCTTGGCCATGCTATCTGGTGTGCTCGCAATCAGGTGAATGGCCACCCCTTTGCAGTAGCCCTGCCTGATGACCTGATTAAAGGCCAGCCTGGTGCGCTAAAGCAGATGATCAAAGCCTATAACGAGCTGGGCGGCAATATGGTGGCCACCATGGATGTGGCACGGGAAGACACATCCAAATATGGTGTCATCACACCGGGGGAGCGCAAAGGCAACATTATTGAAGTAGAAGGCCTTGTGGAAAAGCCAATTCCTGAGGATGCGCCTTCCACACAGGCTGTTGTTGGCCGCTACATTCTGCAGCCAGAAATTATGGACCTGCTGGCCGAGCGCCAACTGGGCGCGGGTGGTGAAATTCAGCTTACTGATGCTATGGCCAAATTGATCGGCAAACAGCCTTTCCATGCGCTGGAATTTAAAGGCCGCCGCTTTGACTGTGGCAGCAAAATCGGCTGGTTGATGGCGAACCTCTCTCTCGCGGCGGAAGACCCACACCTGGCCGCACGCCTGAAAGAGCTGATTACTTTTCAGTAATCACTTAAAGGCATAGCCTTATGTTTAGGCTGTGCCTTCTTCTCTCGATTTAGGCTTAAATCTATTTCTGTAAGCATGAGGTGTGAGGCTGGTTTTCCGCCTGAACAATCGGGAAAAAGAGCTGATATCCTCATAGCCCACCTGCAGCATAATATGCTCAACAGGCTTATCCGTACTTTCCAGCAATTTCTTCGCTGTATCCACCCTTAGTTTCTGCAAATAGCTATTTGGTGTGTCGTCAATAGCCGTGCGAAAATGCCGAATGAGAGTTCTGGGGCTGACGGACAGGTGCCTCGCCAGCTTTTCCAGCGAGAATTTCTGCTGGATATTCTTTTGCAGCCATGTCTGGGCGGCAGTCACGATTGTGTCATTATGCCCCTGCTGATCCTGCAGGGTCATATAAGGCGTCTGCTCCAGTTGGTTAACATTCAGTAGCAATGTTTTGGCGCAAAGGGAGGCTATCGTCTGGCCCATAGAGCGCTCTATCAAATTCATGATAATCATCTGCTCAGCACCAGCACTGCCACCGCAGGTCAACCCATCATGCTCGATCATCAACTGGTCTATCTTCAGCGGAATATGAGGGTAACGCTCTTTGAAATGATGCGCTAACCACCAACTGGTTGTCGCTTCCCTGCCCGTCAACAAACCAGCCTCAGCCAACAAGAAACTACCGGTACAATGTGTGGACAGCCCATACCCCTTTTCATACAAAAACTGAATCGATTTAATGAGTTTATGAGAAGCCGTCAGTTTCCGTTCAAACGCGCCCCTGCCCTCATATACAAAGGAGGGAATGAAGATTATATCAGGGCTTGGCATATCTTTTATAGAGTGGTCAGGCATCAATGTCAGTCCACTAGCTGTGGTGACAGCCCCCCTTTCAAGCGCAACGGTACACCAGCGGAACTGGCCACCTTCACTGTTTTTCTGCTGCCGCCAATGCGAATTGGCAAACAACAGCAGATCCTGCGCACCACTCAAGCTGCTGGCGAAACAACCCTCATAAGCCAGAAAGGCAACCAATGGCATTTAGCATTCCTCCAACATATGGCAATAACAACCATATATGTGTCAATACCGCCACTTTTGCAGCTTTTTCTGCACCGCTATGTTTTGCAGAAGGTGTTAAAAAGGGAGACCACAATGAATAACAGACAGCAGCATTATGCCTTTAATGTGAACAAAAAAGCACTGCAACAGACACAGTTTATACAACAACCTGGCCTCAGCGCAGCAGACTTGCAACCTGGACAAATCCTTGTGGAATCGGGCGAGTTCGCTTTCACAGCCAATAATATCAGTTATGCTGTAACCGGAGATAAATTTGATTATTGGTCTTATTTCCCGACAGGGGATGGGGCTTGGGGCAATATCCCCGTATGGGGGTATGCACAAGTGGTGGCATCAAAGCATGAGGCCATACTAACCGGAGAATGGCTTTATGGCTATTTCCCGATGCAAAGCCAACTGGTCATGCAGCCGGAAAATACCTCTGACATTTCCTTTCTTGACCAGTACGAGCACAGGAAACAACTGCATGAAACTTATAACACCTACTCCCGCTTGGATACCAAGACAGACACGGCAGATATTAAAGGTAAACTTCGCCCCAGCCTACAGCCCCTGTTCTGGACTTCTTTTCTTGTAGATGATTTCATAGCCTATCATGATTTTTTTGGTGCCACACAGCTTATTCTAGTGAGTGCTTCCTCCAAAACATCAATTGCCCTAGCTTACATGCTGGCAAAACGGCCAGATATCCAATGCATTGGCCTGACATCAGAGACCAACCTTACCTTTACCAAGGGTCTAGGCCTTTATGATGAAGTGCTTACTTATGATGAACTCGGATCATTGAACCCTGATATACCTACTGTCGTTGTAGATTTTTCCGGCAACGGGCCTGTACTTGAAAAACTACATCATCTCTATCAGGACAATCTGAAACATGATTGCCTGATTGGCAAAAGCCACTGGCGGGAAGAGACAGTGGCACGAGATACCATCCCCGGTGCACGCCCCAAGATGTTCTGGGCCCCCGCTCATGTGGCAGTACGCCGGAAAGAGTGGGGCGAGGATGTTTATATTGAAACACTGGACAAAAACTGGCGGGATTATGCCCATTATGCAGGCAAACACTATAAGCTGACAGCCTATAAAGGGCCGGATGCTATCAAACAGGTTTACCTGAACACTTTGGAGGGAAAAGTGAATCCAGCCGAGATTCTCCTGCTTTCACTCTAGGTGCCTAACTAGCTATGGGAGAGTTTTCTCCCATGCCAGCGCGTGGCTCACAATGGTATCCAGATCATCATAATCTGGCACCCAACCGAGCTTTTCTTTCACCTTATCGGCCTTGGCCACCACTTTGGCCCGACGCCCTGAGCTAGCCAAGGGCCAAACGGTGAGCTTTAGCCAGTGCGCCCTCTAGGTCTGCCCCCGCCACATTGAAATAACGTAGTGCCACATAAGCAAACTAACCCGTAACAAACCTGGCAAAGGAGGTCAGGTCAACATTACCACCACTGATGATGATACCAACCCGCTTGCCCTTACATGGCACAATGCCTTCAAAAGCAGCGGCCGCAGCCAGACATCCCGTTGGCTCT
>JBNKGK010000268.1:0-4919 GCA_050289785.1 Kordiimonas sp. | reverse complement strand
CTCTTCCTGATAGCTGTATCCGTTCAACTCGAAAGCGCCCTGTTCGCGGCTACCACTGTTGCTTTTGGTGACGATGGATTGTTCAGCAAGCAGCTTTTCGAGCAGTTCAAGAACTCTCGGTTCGCGCTGGCCTTTCAAGAACAATTTGATCTCGGTTTCGCTCATCAATGTGTTCAGAGCGTCCTCACCGTATGTGGCACAAAACGCGCTGATGGATTGGATGATGATATGAATCCGCAAGCCATACCCTCCACCCCAGGTCAGGAGAGTAGGAAGGTCGTGAATTTTAAAGTTTGTCGCCTCATCAGCGATGAAATAGACCGGCTTTTTCTTGTTCTTATGACGCTTGAGTTCGGTCAGGCCTGCCCACATGACCAGGCTGGCGATCTTTTGTTGTGTGGCCATGCGAGTAGAATCCACAACAATAAACACAGATGCGACCTTGCCCTCTTCCTTTAAGTCAGAGAAGCTGAAGGTGGATTTAGACAAAACCTTGTGAGCGCGTGTTGTGATATCGAAGACTTCGAGAGCTTGCTGTGCACCACTCAGGAAACTATCTGCTGTGTTGGAGTCTTTCACAGTAAGCAGATTTGCAGTACGGGCGGCCATGCCCCGGTAGTGGCGGATGAAGTCTTCAACATCCTGTTTGCTATGTATCTGTGTCCAGGGGCATTCCTCAATCGGCATGGCAGGCAGATATTGTTCGTCTTGCCCCGTCAGGCGACCTGCGCCCCACAAAGCGTCCTTACGCAGTTGTCCGCGATCATTTAAAAGCTGGTTTACATCGCCAAGGGTTGCTTTTTGTCCATGAATTAAAATGATATGGAGGACTGCAAAACTGATCATGTTGCGTGACCCATCACGCCAGTATTGGTTATCCCCTTTGCCACTACTTTGCTCAGGCGGCTCAGGGTAGAGTTGATGGCTCAACTCGGCCAGATCGCCGGTGATATCTTCAAGGCCGTTTTCACGTATAAAATCGTCTGTAATAAGCTTTAGAGGGTTATAGAAATCGCCCATGCCGAGGATTTCAGGCCACATACCGCCAAGATTGAGGACGTGCACTCTCTCGCCCCTGTCTTCGAGAATTTTGGCGAGGATGGCAGCATTTTCACCTTTGAAATCGGGCATGATTTTACTTTCCCGGATGGCAAGGATATTGGGCTGAACGTTGCCAATGCCTTTGCCAGACCTGGAAGGCCCAACGGTTAGCGCGCTGCTTGAATAGTCAATGAACAGGGGTTTTCCTGAGAGTACCCCCCAATACGGACCCCATCCTTGCCCGATGAGGACTTTCCTGAGTTGCCGTCTGCTGGTGATCCATCCAGCCGTACCTTTGATGCCGGTTGGGGTGCGGGCCTGTTGCCAGTCAAAAAAGTTGCCTAACAGCTTGCAGGCTTGCGCGATCACGACTAACCCGCAGGTAGCTGTAATACCGAGTGCGGCTGCCGGGATAGCACTGATATCCGTGCCATCGTAAAATAGCGGACCAGTGTGTTCATATACATACCATGCTCCTGCTCCGAGCATGAGGGTCGGTAATAGCCGATCCTTGTTGTTATCGTAGCGGTTCATGATTACGACCCCGCCCAGCGACGCAGGCGCGTGAGAACAACGGACTTTGCTCCATTGCCGCGAAAATAATCAGGCCACCACGCCCGCATCTCATCATTGGTGCAGTGGGCGAGATTGAATGAGGGGAGTGTTCCATACTCAATGAGCATCACCGATACGTCCGTGCCGTAAAACGGCATGGGGCGGATATAGTCATAAGCAGGCCGCTCCTTGAACAGCTCATAGACTGGCATGTCACCGGCTACATGACAGAAGCGGGCGATCTCGCTGTTCTGAATACCGTCTGTGATGACTGTCAGACTGCGGGATGCACCCTGAAAGGCTTTGTGACGTGATAGAGACTGTATCTGTTCGAGAATGGGGCTGTCCCCAGCAGCCTTGCTCGGGTCTTTCACGTCCGCGAGAATACCTGCGACTGCCGTCATGTAGGCTGCTCTCACATCGGCGAGCTGACGGATAAGATAGGGCGCAGGCTTTGACGGAGCGCCAAGGGCCTCTTGCTCCGCAGGTGTGCCTGCCGGTTTACAGATCGTGAAGACTGGTTTGACCAACGTGCTGCTTACACCTTTGGCTGACGTAAACAGGGAAATGAGAGTGTTGGCAGGCGCATCATCAAAGACTTGCTCAAAGGCGCGGCTATAATCCCTGAATTGCGGTTCAGTCAGGTCGCTGGAGCGGATGGAACTGTCCACATAGACAGCGCTTTTACGCTGATCGTCTCGGGCGTAGCAGAAATGTTCATCGGCTTGCTCAATCGCCATGTAGCTGTTCATTGCCATCCCGCCCCCAACAACGGTTGCAATGGGCAGGGCAATGCTCGCCATAAGGACAAACTTGCGCCCATTGTTGTGACGGCGGGAGCGGCGGTTACGATATTTACGCATCGGACTCTCCTATGATGTTGAAAAAAGTTTCGATATCGGGGGCAGACAGACGAAAGCTTGTGAGGGCGTCTCGAATGTCGGTCATGGCTTGTCGGTAGGCGGCATCAAGCTGTGTCTGCATGTCCGGCAGTGTTCCGGGTTCACCGGTGACCACATCACCAGGTAGGGTGCTTTCATCGATTATGAGGGCCTCAAAGGCACTGCAATCGATGGGGGCAAGTGAGATGGATTTGGCTTCCACAAATTCACGGTTGCGGTGTTCTGCATCCGCATCGCGGTGGACTTGCTCAATGTCAGTCTGGACAGTGGTATTGTGTGCCGCAACGTCGCTGCGCAGGCTGTTCAGGGCTGCGGTATGGCCTTTGGTCTGTGTGTTGATGCCCTCGATGGCAGTGGCGTAACCCTCTGCAGCGGCTTCAAATTGCTCCTCTACATCGGCCAGATAGTCTTCCGCCATGTCTTGGGCGGCAGTATCGATTTCGTCTTCACATTCTCTGCGGAGAGCGGTGTAGCCGATCACTGGATCGGAAATGCCCTGATAGCCTTTGTAGAAAGCGAGGATAGAACCTATTGCGCCTACCACTATGATGCTGAGTGCAAAGGCATCGTTGAAGGTGTCGAGAAAGCCAATGGCATCGAAGTTGAAAATGCCGCTATGCTCGCCTGTGACACGGACACGTGCAGCCACGAAGTGAAGGGTCGCCATAACACCTAGACCAAGCGCCAACCCCGCTTGACCCAGGATGCGAACCTTGCGGTCACGGATGGTTTGTTCTGGTGCATCAACCTTGTAACCGGCATAGCGAGCGGGAAAGTATCCAGTGGTCAGACCGGTCGCCACATTTGTTCCGGCAACTGTGAGTCCGTAGGCAAAGCCTTCGATCACATCCATATGACCGCCGGAAATCAGGAGGACGCTGGTCAGGCTGCCCTCTGTCAGAATGGAAATGACGGCGATCAGGATTGCCTGAAGGGGATCGGGCATGGTTGCATGGCGGACAAGGCCATGCTCAAGCTGGAAAGCCCTATAATCCTGGGTTTTGAAGAGATGTTTTTGCGCGAGACGCTGCATTGCCGTGCGAGCGTTTCTGGCGCACTGAGCCATGCTTTTTACTGCATCTTTTGCAGCCTCTACTGCCGCTGTTTTTTCTTGGGCAGGGTTGATTGCCACCCAGCCATTGATGCGGTTGACAAGAGCCTGACGGCTGCGGCGAAGGACCGCGAGTTTTTGGGTCTTTCGGTTCTCGATAGGTGCGCGATTTCTCCTCATGAATGGTCCTTTCCGCCTGCTATCAGACAAATTTCTCCTGTTCGCCCCCGAGGGGCGTTGGTGCTTTGGTCGAGGTTTTCGAGTAGCGTGGGTTAGATGGCTGTCATGGGCGTACCCCCACATTCAGAGTTGCCGCAAACAAGTCTTGCGGTTTGCCGCGCCCAAGCGTTCTGCCCGCATTGGTGGCATGTAAACTTGGTTTTGCTGGGGTCTTTTTTTGGCTTTTCAGACTTGCCTGCTTTCCCACTTTCTTGGCGGGTCAGGTTCTCGTGCCATGACAAGGTGAAGCCTGTTGCCAAGAGGTCCGCGCAGGTTCTTTCAAAGACACCACCCTCCAGAATATAGTGAGTTACGTGGCGGCCTGTTTTGTTGCCGTTAGGTTCTTCCGTATTAGACGGCATTAGCCCAATGGAGATCATCTTCTCAGCCCATTCCAGGTCATGGTAGGGGCGAACGACACCTCTACGGCTTTGGTATTGACTGAAATGAAATTGCCATACGTGGCACTGCTCGTGTGCCAGCGTGGACAGTATTTGAGGAATGGTCCGACCACTCATTGTGGACGGGTTTTTGGCTAATTCGTCTGTGATCAGTCCTTGATTGACATTGATGAAGCGCTGCCCTGCAAAATAGCCACGGGCATTCCGTTTGCGCTGCAAGGTGATCAGGCTAGGAGGAAGTTCTCCCGCAAAGAGTTTGTTATTAAAAAAAACATAAGCTTGTGTCCACTCTTGGCAAACATCGTTTGTAGGCCCAACCAGAATGTGTTCACCGTCGATGCTTTTTACATCGTACGCTGCAATTTTGAGATTGCGACGTGGGTGGAGCTTGTCTTCCTCGTTTTGTGGATATTGCCATTGGTTTTCCATGGTTAGCAGCTTTCTTCAATATAGATACTGAAGGCATTAAACCGGAAAAATCATATGGGTGTTGCGTAAGGTAGACGTAAGGTCTACGTAAAATAGGAAAATTTACCTAACTATATATAAAATATAAAGAAAATTGATTTTTCTTAAATGGGGAGTCCTTTAGAGCTTTTTTATTTTTCTTCCATTTTTTCCTCTTCACAGGCTTCTCAAAAACTATGTTGATGTTCTTAATCATTTCAAACACAAATTTGCCATCTCGATGCTTAGGTGCCTCTTCATTTTCGATCGTACCATCAAACCATGTTCTCCATTGACAATACT
>JBNKGK010000267.1:0-5020 GCA_050289785.1 Kordiimonas sp. | reverse complement strand
GCTATCTATAAGGGCAAGCATAAAGAGCCAGGTTTTTTTGCGGATAGGGGCAGTAAATGCAGTTCTTTCTATCGCTATCTGTCCTGCTGGCCTCTCAGTCAGGTAGGCGGAAGCGCTAACCATTACTTATTGGATGCTTCTACGAATTATAGCAAATTTCCAACCCACGGAGATAGTGCAGCTAAGATAAGGCAGCATATTAATCAGGCTAAATTTATTTATATTATGCGAGACCCCATACAAAGGATTGAATCTCAGATAGCTCATATGGCCAAGTATAACAGCGCCGTCTATGACCGTTTCCTTGAACAGGGGCAGAACGTAAACTTCTATCAGCACGCTCTCTATCTGTCGTCCTATGCTTCACAACTGGATAAATATTATAGCTGCTTTCCCAAAGAAGATATTTTGCTGTTGCGGTTTGAAGATATGCTGGCAAAACCGGATGAACTTTTCACAGAGTTATGGTCCTTTCTTGGTCTGAACCCCATTCAGAGGATGCCAATCCCCGACAAAAACAAGAGGTCTCAGGCAGAACATATAAAGAAAATTCAGCTTAGTGATGCGATGACAGTTACCTTGAGGGAAAAACTAGAGCCTGAAATGGCGCGTCTGAAACACACATATGGTGTGGATACAAATTTGTGGGGATATTGACGTCTGAATTCTAGAAATC
Source organism: Kordiimonas sp. (assembly GCA_050289785.1). GTDB lineage: Bacteria > Pseudomonadota > Alphaproteobacteria > Sphingomonadales > Kordiimonadaceae > Kordiimonas. Next base: position 4,344 of record JBNKGK010000267.1, on the reverse strand, counting down.
AATATTCAGCCGGGCATAGACGCTGCGTTGCACATAAAATGGCTCTGCACTTGGGTCCAGGACCTGTTGGAATTCCTGTCTGTGTTTTTCAAGAAGGTTTTGTCCGGCAATGACAAACTCAAGTTGGTGGTTGATCCGCCAGGCAAGACGAATATCCAGATCAACATAATCCTTGATATGACAATTCGGTGGCAATGTTTCTGGAGTTAGCTTGTCCACATATCGAAGCCAGAAATCCATATCCACATTGTCGAGAACGTCAAAAGCCCCCCTCAGGGATATCTGGTGCTGCGGGCTGTTGCGTTCTGCCGAGCGTATGTCTCCATAGTCGATGACCGGGTCGGTTACGCTCAAACTCATATTGAGATAGGTATAGGCAAGGTTCAGCTTTGCCCAGTCTGTGGGGGTATAACTCAACGCTGCTTCCACACCGTGAGAGTGCCCCTTGCCGTTGTTGGAGAGGGGGATGTCTTGCCGGATCGTCAGACCTGTAGGGCCAAAGATTAATTCAGGCGGTGGCACGATACGAGCTAGCAGGTCTTCATAATCATTGTAATAAGCCGTTAGGTCGAGAGCTGTTTTATAACCAAGAGCTGTACGAAAGCCTGCTTCTATTGAGGTAATACTTTCCCCTTTAAGGTCATTGCCGCCACTTAGGACAGCTGTGACAGGTATAGGGGCACCGCCAATAATAGGCTGAGCCTCAAGAGGTAAATTAATGAGAATCTGACTATCTTCCTCTGCTCGTGAGGGCGTTCTATTTGCTTTGGAAGCGGCTACCCAAAAAGAGCGACCCTGTCCCAGGTCCACATAGGCCCGGATGCTGGGCTGTATTTCAAAACCTGTTACATCATTTTGTTCGAATTTGCTTCCGAGGGAAAGACGGAGGCGCCGATCTAGCAAGAACAAATCATTCTGCACAAATGCACTATATGTTTCATATTTGCGATCATTGTCAGTAAAACGTAAGAAATCAGATTCTACGAACTCATCAGCATCCTGTTTGTAGCCCAGGCCCCAAACCAGTTCATTACCATTATTCAGACTCAAGCGATGGACAAAGTCCATATCAAGTTGCCGCCGGTAGGCAATGACTGTAAGTTCCTGACGTCGTTGATAATCGTATGAGATTTGGAGCTGTAGGTCAGACCCGTCATTATTAGACCTCAACCATTTTGCCTGTACATTGGCCGTTGTTCCAGCGCCGCCAAATGATTGAAAACCTGCAGGTGTGTTGGCAAGGGCCTTGGTGCTAAACTCATTGTTCAGGTGATCCGCTGACAGAGAAATTTGGTCTTGTTCATTTGCGTGCCAATCAAAACGGATACCAAGCTGAGTAGCGTGATAACCATTTGATTCTGGATTGCCCTGACCGTCTATCAGGCCATCATAGCGCTCAAATTGGCCATACAAGCGAGCAGTTAAGCCATTAGAGAGTTCCGTACCCTGGCGGACATGAAAATAGGTATCAGCTTCATTGCCAACGCTTGCCGTAATATGAGTGCCAAGCGTATCCACTGTATGTTTGGTGATAATATTGATGACACCATTAACGGCGTTGGATCCCCAAACAGCACCGCCAGGCCCCCTAATGACCTCAATACGTTCTACATCTTTTAGTGGGGGAGCGTGCTGATCCCACAGAACAAAGGAGAAAGAAGAGGAGTAGATTGGCCTACCATCTATCAGAACAAGAAGTTTGTTGGCATAACGCGAGTTGAAGCCCCGAATGGTGATTGACCATAAATTTGCACGGCTCTGAGCCACTTCCACGCCGGGCACCATGCGCAAGGCTTCGGGAATGTTTGTCGCGCCGGAACGGCGAATGTCATCCTGACTGATGACAAAAACAGCCGCGGCTGCTTCAGCTACATTCTGTTTCTTTTTTGCAGCAGATGTCACCTCAAGTGACATGAGCTCTTCAAGTCCCATTGAGGCAAGCTCTTCGTTGCTGCTTTCTGCGTAAAGTTGGGTGGGCAAAAAAGCCATCAGCGCACAAGTCGCTAGTCCACAAAATATGTTTCTATGGGGTAGCATTACATACTCCAACAGCATAACTCATCCCAGTCCATATCTCGCTAACTTAGCGCAATAGACATATCCCATTTCCTTACGATGAAGCAGAACCTCTTAAATTAAGGTTAACTAGGCTGTCAAATACCTTAAAAGGGGTGGGGGAAGTTTGTGGTATGTTTTATTCTACCCAAAAGTGCTCAAGGCCTTCTTTTTTCAGCCATTTCTTCACCTGATCGCAATTCTCTATCTTATCAGCGCTGAAGGCGGAATTCTGCTTGGCTAGATACGGTCTGGCATCTGTTGATGATATACAGCCCAGAAAATCAAAAACTTTATCATAGGCCTGCCCTGCCACATCAGCATAGGAAAGGGTGAGATAGCTCTGGCTTGTGTTTTCCAGAACTTTCTCGATTTTCTCATAGTCCGAGAGCACACGACCATAATATTTTAAAAACTCGGATTTTTGGACTTTCACTTTAATTGAGTGCTTTTCGGCATTGTTGGTTGCCCAAACGGCAGATTGCATAGCAATTTTATGAGAGACATATTGATCGAGGATATTGTCACGTTTTAACAGAATTTTTTGCCAGTTTTTGTCGCTTAGTACCTCAGACAATACGATGTCGTTATGATTAATGAACAGTTTGAAGCCATATATTGATTTGCTGCTGTGGCGCTGCCTATTCCAGTTCATGACCGCTTCAATGAAAGCCGTTGGGTCTGAGTCACGGTCTTGAATTGTAAAGGGAGATTCGCCCGCTGTATAAATTTTCTTTTTGTGAAAAATTTCATAGTCACAATGGATATTAGGGTGTTGGCCAATAGCATTGACAAGGGCATTGGATCCCGTGCGCGCCATGGTGATGATAACAAACTTTTTTTCAAATCCTGAAGCCACAAGAATTTCCGTTTCTAATGCACGCCGTGCATGCCTTTTCTGAGGAAGCGCGTGATGAGGAGAAGGAAGAGGCCTGCTCCCACACAGATGGCGCCAATATTGGTGTAGAGGGCCATGGTGCCAGTCATATCCAGAGTACCAGCTGTGGCCCCTTGCTCGCTGCTGCCTGTGAGCGAGGATATCCAGCCCGCCAGATAGTTGGCAAAGGCAGACGCCAGAAACCAGGTACCCATCATCATGCCAACAGCCCTTGCCACGCTCAGCTTGGTGATCATGGAGAGGCCAACAGGGCTGAGGCAAAGCTCCGCCAGGGTCATGAGTAGATAGATGACAAACAGCCAGAAGAAGCTTTTGTTTGGTCCGTCCGTCAGCCCCATGCCAAACACAAAGATCAGATAGCCAAGCCCCATCAGGATCATGGCAATGGCAAACTTGGCTGGGGTGGATGGTTCAATGTCTCTGCTCGCCATCCTTGTCCATAGCCAAGCGAGAACGGGAGCAAACAGGATGATAAACAGGGGGTTCATGGATTGCACCTGGGAGGCCTTCAGGCCCATCAGGTCAAACTGTTGGTCAGCGAGCAGGGTCAGCGATGAGCCCTGTTGTTCGAACAAGGCCCAGAACAGCACCTGACAGACGATCAGCACCAGAGCCACCAACAGCCTGTTTCGCTCCACCTTGCTGCACTGGGTGAAACCAAAACCAAGCACAACAGCCGCCATTATAAGGCCAGAGCCCTGCAGGACACTGCCCACCAGCTTCTGATGCTGTATCATTAGCCAGGACACAAACACCATAGCGATGCCAAAGAGATAAATAGCCTGTTCCTTGGTGATTAGGCCCAGAAGTTTTTCCTTCAGCACGGCTGGATTGGGGGGATCAGCCCGGCCTTCCAGAAGGGGCTGGCCCACAAGAAAGATAATCAGGCCAATCATCATACCAATGCCAGCAGCCCCAAAGCCATAGCCCCAGCCATAGGTCTCACCCAGCCAGCCGCAGAGAAGGGTGGCTGCAAAAGCGCCGACATTGATACCCATGTAGAAGATGGTGAAGCCACCATCTCGGCGCGGGTCATCCGGGCCATAGAGCGCGCCCACAATGGTGGAGATATTGGCCTTCAAGAAACCGCTGCCCATGATGATCAGCGACAGGGACAGGAAGAACATATTGAGCTGGAAATTCTCTCGTACAATGGCACCGCTGATCTGCTCAGCAGGAGGCCCTTCAAAGATACCGAGAGAGAGGTGGCCACAGGAAAGCAATATGGCCCCGAAGGTGACAGCCTTGCGGCCGCCCAGATACCGATCAGCCAGTACGCCGCCAATCACGGGCATCAGATAGACAAGGCCGGTATAGGCCCCGTAGATCAGGCTGGCCTCGCCCGTACTGAACAGGAAGTGCTTGGTGAGATAGAAGATCAGCAGTGCCCG
>JBNKGK010000266.1:0-5061 GCA_050289785.1 Kordiimonas sp. | reverse complement strand
GTTCAGCCAGGGGAAATCACGCAACCAAAAGAAAAGGCCGCCCCAAATGGAGCGGCCTTCAAATCAGGTCCCCGAAGGGAATTCCGATTATTTGTCTTCTTTGGCTTTCTCAAGCGCAGCACCGAGGATGTCACCAAGGCTTGCACCGGAGTCTGCAGAACCATATTGCTCAACAGCAGCTTTTTCTTCCGCTACCTCCAGAGCTTTAATGGAAAGGCTCACCTTGCGGCTGGACTTGTCAACAGCAGTTACCATTGCATCAACCTTGTCGCCCTCAGCAAAACGCTCTGGACGCTGATCGCCGCGATCACGGGCAAGGTCAGCACGACGAATAAACGCAGATACGCCAGTTTCGCCAACTTCAACCTCAATACCGTTTTCGTTCACAACCTTAACAACACAGGTTACTGTTTCGCCTTTTTTCTTGGAAGAAACAGAGGTAAATGGATCGCCGCCTACTTGCTTGATGCCCAGGCTGATACGTTCTTTCTTGGTATCCACATCCAGAACAACAGCTTTAACAACGTCGCCCTTTTTATAGTCCTGAATAGCCTCTTCACCGGAACGCTCCCAGTTCAGATCAGAAAGGTGAACCATGCCATCCACATCGCCGTCCAGGCCAATGAACAGCCCAAACTCAGTGATGTTTTTCACTTCGCCTTCGATTTCAGTGCCCGCAGGATATTTGCCTTCGAAAGCTTCCCAAGGGTTTTCACCACACTGTTTCAGGCCAAGAGAAATACGACGCTTGCCTGGATCTACTTCCAGAACCATTACGTCAACTTCCTGGCTTGTGGAAACGATCTTGCCTGGGTGTACGTTTTTCTTCACCCAGCTCATTTCACTGACGTGAACCAGACCTTCAACACCAGCTTCCAGCTCGACGAAAGCACCATAATCAGTGATGTTAGTCACGGTACCAGAGAATTTCGCGCCGATAGGATATTTAGCCTCGATGCCATCCCATGGGTCAACAGCAAGCTGTTTCATGCCAAGGCTGATACGCTGAGTTTCAGGATTAATGCGAACAACCTGAACCTTAACTGTCTCACCAATGGTCAGAACTTCGTTAGGATGGTTCACGCGGCTCCAGGAAATATCTGTTACGTGCAACAGACCATCAATACCGCCGAGGTCAACGAAGGCACCGTAATCAGTGATGTTCTTAACAACACCTTCAATAGCATCACCTTCTTTGATCTGCCCCATCAGTTCAGCACGCTGTTCTGCACGATCTTCCTCAAGGATAGAACGACGGGAAACAACGATATTACCGCGACGACGGTCCATTTTCAAAATCTGGAAAGGCTGCTCGATGTTCATCAGTGGTGTTACGTCACGCACTGGACGAATATCAACCTGGCTACCTGGCAAGAACGCTACAGCACCATTCAGGTCAACAGTGAAGCCACCTTTAACACGGCCAAAGATAACGCCGTTGACGCGAGCATCATTCTCAAACGCTTTTTCAAGCTCAGTCCATGCTTCTTCACGACGAGCTTTATCACGAGACAGAATTGCTTCGCCCAGGGCATTCTCAACCCGCTCAACAAAGACTTCTACATTATCGCCAACAACGATTTCTGCAGCTTTGCCAGCAGGTGCAAATTCTTTAAGAGGAACACGACCTTCAGCTTTGAGGCCGATATCAATAATCGCAAAGTCGTTTTCTACCGCTACAACTTTACCTGTAACAACATTGCCTTCAAAACCATTTTCTTCAGGCAGTGTTTCGTTTAACAGCGCCTCAAAATCTTCGAGGCTCGGCATTTGTGCCGCTTGAGACATGAATGTCTTCCTTTCAGTTCATTTTTCGTGCCAGCCGGTTGGTTCCGACGGTCTTCTCCCGGGGCTAACAAGTGAGGACCACCCTACACTTTTCAAAAACCCGGCAGCTTCTAACACCAGCAACAATAAGTCCGGTTTTATCCACCAGACATTCTCACAAAAGCGTCTTCGGCTATTGGGGCCTACCTTTTTGCTTTCACAAGCGCTAAGGCCCTTAAAAACACGGCGTCTATATCTAAATTCGTCGTATCAAGCAAGTGTGCATCGTCTGCAGGCTTCAAAGGAGCATCTTTTCTGTTCATATCCCGCTCGTCACGAGCCTTCACATCGGCCAGTATAACAGAAAAATCAGCCTGCTCGCCACGCGTCTGCAGTTCCAGCATGCGGCGCTTCGCCCTCTCCTCCGCACTGGCGGTAACAAACAGCTTCACATCAGCATGCGGGGCCACAACAGTGCCTATATCCCGCCCATCCAGCACAGCGCCTTTTTCACCACCCGGCGGGCATGATGCAAAATTACGCTGAAATTCCAGCAAGTTAGAACGAACTTCAGGCATGGCCGCCACTTTAGATGCGGCATTACCTGTTGCTTCGTCCCTCAGGGCTTTATCATCCATCAGCGCCATATCAAGGCTGGATGATGCCTGCGCCGCTGCCTCTTTATCTGACGGGTCTTTGCCTGCATGCAGCACAGAAAGCCCCACAGCCCGGTACAAGGCCCCTGTATCCAGATAGGCAAAACCAAGTGCCTCGGCCAACCTACGCGCCAATGTGCCTTTTCCCGCCGCTGCAGGGCCATCAATTGCAATAATCAAAACGAATCACCTTAATATTCTATGATTCAGCTACCTTCAAGCCTGCCCCAAGGCCAGTCATCAACGCCGTAAAAGTCGGAAAGCTGGTACGGATGGGGGCTTCATCATCAATGGTCACCTGTTCTTTTGCCATCTGGCCAAGCACAGCAAAGCTCATGGCAATGCGGTGATCAAGGTGGGTTTCCACCGCCCCACCGCCGGGCACCTGCCCGCCTGCCCCGTCAATAATTAACCCATCTTCCGTTTCTGCCACCGGCACACCGTTAGCCTTCAGGCCTGCTGCCATAACAGCAAGACGGTCTGATTCTTTCACCCTCAGTTCTTCCAGCCCTTTAAAGTGGCTTTTGCCTTCTGCCACTGCCGCCACACAGAAAAGCACAGGGAATTCATCAATCATGGTGGAAGGGTCAACAGGCAAGTCACTCACACCGTGTAACTGAGCTGCTTTCACATGCAGATCACCCACAGGCTCGCCGCCCAGCATATGTTCATTCAGCACCGTAATATCTGCCCCCATGGCCTGCAGGGCATAGATAATGCCTGTGCGTAGTGGGTTCAGCCCTACATTCTCAATGATCACATCTGAGCCAGGCACAATGGAGACCGCCGCCAGAACAAAAGCCGCAGAAGAAATATCCCCCGGCACCTGAAGGGTGATAGGTGTCAACTCTGGCTGGCCTTCAAGGCTCACGACATAAAAGCCGTCTTTTTCCTCCACAGAAACATTGGCTCCCATGGCTGTCAGCATACGCTCTGTATGATCTCGTGTGGCCACCTTTTCCCGCACAATTGTTGTGCCCGGCGTGTTCAGCCCCGCCAGAATAACAGCAGACTTAACCTGCGCACTGGCCATAGGCGTTGTATAATCAATCGGCATAGGCATGGAGGAACCCGTCAGGGTAAGAGGAAGATATTTACCATCCCGCGCTTCAAATTTGGCCCCTACCTCTGAAAGCGGGTCAATCACACGGCCCATCGGGCGTGAGCGCAGGCTGGCATCACCTGTCATTGTCACCCTGATCGGGTGGCTGGCCAGCAAACCAAGGAGCAAACGCGCCGCTGTGCCAGAATTTCCCATATCAATAACATCGTCAGGTTCCATCAGCCCACCAACGCCAACACCATGCACCCGCCAGTGCCCATCGCCGATTCGCTCCACCTTTGCGCCCATGGCACGCATTGCAGCCGCTGTAGCAAGCACATCTTCCCCTTCAAGAAGGCCTGTTATTTCGCTCTTGCCAACAGCGAGGCCAGACAGCATCAAACTGCGGTGAGAAATGGACTTATCCCCCGGCACCTGTGTGGTACCAGTGAGAACATGACGAGGGGTTGAATAAAGACTTGGCACAAAAAGTTTCCACCTTTAAAAGCGAATCAAACAACAAAGCTTTGACAGTCGCGTATGATCATGGCAAGGGATGCGCCAAATTATTTGCGACATCCTGCATAAAATAGCAAGGGGATAGACATGGCAAAACCCGAATGGGGTACAAAGCGGACCTGCCCAAAGTGCAGCACCCGCTTCTACGACTTGGAGAAAGAGAATCCAGTTGTCTGCATCGAATGCGGCAATGAGTGGATTCCTGAGCCTGTTTTGAAAACAAAACAGCCTGTCATTATTGATGATAAGGAAAGCAAAGATAAGAACTCTGACGAGGATGATGCAGATTCAGATGATGATCTCGACATTGACGAGGATGATCTGGTCGGTGACGTGAGCCTGGACGATGATGATGACGACGAAGTCAGTGGCATTGTTGACACCTCATTGTCTGACGACAACACTTAACAGTTATCACCCTGTTCTGTGAGGCATCTTGATGCCTGCTGCTTAGTATTTGCTGTTGCAAAGAAAAGCATTGATCTGACAAATTTTTGCTTGCGCGGGCCATGGGCTCACCCTATAGTCCGCGCCGACTAACCGGGAAAACCCGGCATCTGGTTTGGGGCCGTAGCTCAGCTGGGAGAGCGCTACACTGGCAGTGTAGAGGTCGACGGTTCGATCCCGTTCGGCTCCACCAACCTTCCCTTAACTGTGATATAAGATACTTCCTTTACTATCATTGTGAAGTTTGGTGAATGATGTCACTAAACTTATTGATAACTACCTCACGATCTCTAAAGCCGATAATTTGACTTTACTTACATACGCTCTAGACTGAGAATGCAACTGTGACTTCCTCAGGATAACTGAGCATGAAAACCCCTGTGAATAGCCCCTAGTAAACTGTCAACTTCGAGCACACAAAACGTGCGCCAGCTCCCCTTACACTCCGCTTCCCAGCGCTTATGGGTTTGGTTACATGGGGTTAGGCAATATGTGATATGAATACTTGTAAATGTTTTAGTTGTGGTGGTGTATATCCTGACATTGATGGGCCTGTGCATCGATATATGGGTTCGTCTCCGGGGTGCTGGTCAGTTTATGGCGAGGTTTTAGCTCGCGAATATAGTGACC
>JBNKGK010000265.1:0-5122 GCA_050289785.1 Kordiimonas sp. | reverse complement strand
ATGTCATAATTAACTGAAGATTTTATATATATGGTGCTACAAGACAGGTAGGCAGGATGTGATTCATTGTTCCAAGTAAACTGACAGCATCTGCAAAACATATGTCCGCAGCTCACCTTCCAGCGATTGCAAGAGCACTTGCCCACCTCGAAGCACAATAGCCGCCGTCTGCCCCCCCTGCCCTAAATGCACAGCTTCAGGCGGAAGTTGCCCTGTTCCAGCCATCCACAATGCCAAAACGGGATACCTGCTATCTACCACCCTTACATTTGGAGAGAGGACATAGCAGGCAGAGGGGGGCGGCACCACGGGAGCATACTCCTCGGCATTCTGTAAATCATGAACGGCCCACTCCAGCCGAACCAAATCTGGTACATAAGGCACTGCCTGTACCGGGTTAAATGTTTCGAGGAAATCGGCAAAGCAGCCGCCATAAGTGAATAGGCATGGTTCTGATGGAGGGGTCTTTTTCATATATTCCCTTGCCAGACCCCTGAGAAAATCCTCGCCAACAAATTTTTGCGTGACAGGGAAGACAGGCAGCAAAGCATCGGCCGTTGCATGGGCATAGTTATTACAATGTACTTGAATACGTTGCCAGCCTTGCAAACCATGGCCGTTGACCGCCTCAACCAGCGCTTTACTGCACTTCGGATCACTGGACGTTATTGCAGATGCAAACTGCCGCTGCAGGGAAGCAAGATCAGACATGAATGGCCTCCGCCTGCTCCATCAACTTTCTCGCTTTATTTGCCTCGGACAGCAAGACTGGGAACTCGGGGATATTACAGTCCCACTCCACCAATGTGGGTTTATGACCTGCCTCATGAGGCAATTTTTCAAAAAGGGCCCAGACAGCATCACACACAGCGCTGCCATGGTCGTCAATCCGCAGAGTAACACCTTCAATATCCTTCACGACATGCCCTGCCAGATGCACTTCTCCGATAGCGTCTATTGGTAAATTCTGCCAATAAGTATCGCAATCAGCATGAAGGTTTTGCGAAGAGACATAGATGTTGTTCACATCCAGTAGAATACCACAAGCACACTCCTCAACCAAAGAGGCCAGAAAATCTGGTTCAGGGATAATACTCTCTGAAAAAGATAAGTAAGAAGAAGGGTTTTCGATCAGAATTTGCCGCCCGATCGCATCCTGCATTCGCTTCACATTATCAGAGACAATTTTCAGGCTCTCAGGCGTCAGGGGCAAGGGCAATAAATCATTCAGATATGTTCCATCAGAAACAGACCAGGCTAAATGTTCAGAAACCAGACAAGGTTCATATCGCTCAACCAAATCTTTAAATCTCGTCAGGTGGGCGGCATCAAGCCCCACTGCAGAGCCCAAAGACATACCAACACCGTGAATAGATAGAGCATAGGATGAAGCTATTTTTTCCAGATACCGATGATGGGCCCCACCCTTCATCATGTAATTTTCTGCATGAACTTCAAAAAAATCAAGTTCAGGCTTATTTTCTAAAACATAGTCATAGTGCTGGCTTTTCAGCCCCACGCCAACTTTGGGCTTTTGGTGGACGGGCCAAGTTTTATCTAATCTCTGCATTACACCCCCAGCCAATCCACCTAAAACCACTGTCATTCAAATAAGCTACATTTTCTTCGGTTCTTTGGAACCTCCAGCCAGACGGTCACACAGGCCTGCTGGTACATACACCCACTCTTCAGGATGGCTATCAGCCTTTGCTTGCCCGGCGCAGCTATGTGAGGATGAGCCGCAATCATTCATGCCTTTGGCCACCACACCATAGCATTTCTCTTTTTTACCCTTTTTGTCACCTGCTGACGCATGGCCTGCCGCAACGGTCATAGCAAATGCCACGACACCTGTTGTGGCCACTGCTGTTTTTGTTAATTTGTTAAGTTTCATTCTGAATTCTCCTCAATTCCTGAATTGCTGCTTAAAGATCAACCATAAGCATACTTACAGTGCAACTATCTTCTACGATTGGACAGTAAAACTGAAATGATATCATCTTCACAAGTTGGTGAAATTGATGAGAAGCTTGGAAATGTCGATACATCCTAGTGAATCGTGAAGTCCTTACGGTAGTCTCTCACGTAAGACTGCAGTTTTTCAACACTGGCAATCTGGCCGGCAATTGTTCCAAGCTCTCTGCCTGAGAGTTCCTGATCACTTGTCAGCAGATCAAAGGCGTTTGAGAAATCGCCACTGCGCATTTGTGCGCCATATCGCCTCCGCATCTCAACCAATCCAGCACGGTTTTCTGTGAACGTCATCGCAATTGTCAGGCGAATAAGGTTCAACCGCTGAAGGGGGTTTAATGTCTCATTCCGGCGCCAGCCATTCCCCAGCAAACGCCGGATCACCTCTTCCAGTTTCACCCAGTTCTTTTCACCCCAATAGATGTCAGCCCGCAAGATTTCAGCATCCGCGCTGCGGTCGCCTTCCAGAAGAACAGCAGCTTCCTCATATCTGGACAGCTCAGCCAAGGCACGGGCCTCCACCCAGCGTCTGTTTGCCAGAATATCATCCGGCAATCGCGGCTCACGTGTTGCCCGTATAATTTCCTGAGCTTTACCCGGTTCCTGGTTAAGGATGTAAATCTTGGCTAGTTTGGCAGCGATCTGGGCACGAGCCGCGCCTTCCGTCCTCACCCGAACCTGATACTCCAAAAGCTCTGCCGCGCGATCCAGAAGATCAACAGACACCAAACGATCCGCCAACCGCCTGATCATCATGTCCCCTTCTGTCCCTAAAGGGGTCAGCTCCCTGAATTTATAGAACAGGCTGATAGCCGCAATAGGCGTCATACGGTCAGCAGCTTCACTCTGAAACAGGTCACGGAAAGTTTGGCCCATACGGATAGACATCTGACGCTCTCTCGCTTCTTCCGGGAAGTAAGACAGGGCCTGCCTGAGAAGTTCCAATCCAGTCTCATACTGACCAGTCTCGAAATACAACGTTGATAAGTCATCAATCAATTGCACTTCAAACCTGTCCCCCCGCCACGAATAACGAAGCCGCTCAAGCTGATCGATCGCATCCACTGCCTGCAAATCACCGTTGCGCACCCCAAAGCGAATGCGGGAATATCTGGCTCTTGCGGCAATCCAGCGCTGGTCAACATTAGCCAGGTCATCATATTGAATCAGGGCTTCATCCATTCGCCCCTCCATCTCTGCAATACGAGCGGATTGGTAAACAGATTCAGATATCTGCGCTTCAGAGAGGTCAAGACCATTCATCAGCCCAAGCTCCCTCTGGGCAAGCTCTATGTCACCAGTTTCAATGGCTGCCCTAATCACTGCAAGTTGAATTTCCGCCCGATCAGAATCATCATAAGTGCCCATCACATCTTTGCCGCGACGATAATGCTCTAACGTCTCTTCATACCTTCCCCTGGCTTCTGCAGTCAGGGCGCGCCACAGCTCCGCATCCTGCTCAGCTTCCAATTCTCGGGCAGATAAATCCTTAGCTGCATCATCTAATCGTCTATGTTTAAAATTAGCAACACCACGAACAGCCAGATATTCTGTATTCTGAGCTAAAAGAGGATCCTCCTCCAGCATACGCGCAAGAATACCTAATGTTTCTGCAGCCCGCCCATGTGCAAGGAAGAAACGAGCCAATTTCCACCTGACATCATTTCGCTCCCCGGCAGGCTGAAGGGAAAGTTCATAAAGCAGGCGTGCTTTATTCAGATAATAGTCATTTTCCGGCCCCAGGCGCCACGCGGAAAAATCTATAAGCCGACTAAAGCCCGCATCGTCTTCGCCAAAACCTGTTTCCCTTGAAAGCTGAGTGGCAGCCAGAATGTTGTTACCCGAAGACCTGATCGCAATACCATCCGTAAAGCGTTCCACGGTTACAAAATCTGTCAAGGGCGCAATAACCACACCCTGAGCAGTTTCCAGCACATTAGCAGAGGCATAATTATAGGTTTGTGCCATGCCCCGCCCTTCCCGCAGCATTGGCAACACATAAAGGATATCGCCAACGATGGGATCTTCTACTTCTATTTTTCGGCCAATATCTGTTGCCGGAATGAATATCTGCTGTCCCTTGCTCGCACTCGCCTGTCTGGCCGGAGCCAGGGGAAAACGAGGTTTTGTTGGAACATTTTTAATATTTAAAAGCCAATAAGTATCCCGGCGTTCCATAACCGCATTCTGATCGTCCTGCAAATCCAGACGTATAACCAAGGCGTCAGGATTAGGATCAACTGTTAAAGACTTCAGGCTACGGAAAACATCATCACTGGCGTCCACTAAAGCATCTGCATTCAACTGATAGGGCTGATCAAAAACGACCCAAAGGGCACCACCTCGTTCAAAAACCGCTGACGCCACTTCATCTTCCCAAGGGAACAAGATGCTGATGTCATCATCTGTTTTTTCTACAGAGGCATAAATTGTCTCTTCGTCTTCACTATCGCTATCTGCTGTGCCGGATACCTTCAGCTTACCATCAAGCTTCGCACGCTTTTTAATATCCACATCAACTGTTTCAGTATTAGTAATAACAGTTTGATCTTCTAGCTGTGCCAAACTGTTATCTGAAACACTGATCTCTTTATCACCTGTGTCTTCCTGATTTTCTTCACCTTTTTCTTCTGCCTCATCAGCAGGAGCAGAAGGCTCTGCTGTATCCTCGGCCTCTTCTGCATCGTTTTCCGCTTTGGATTCCTTATCGTCCTCTGCCCCATCATCTTTTTTCACAGATCTTTTGGAAGCATACACAGGTGCTGAGTTTTGCGAATAAACATCCAGAATTAGAAACTGGCCTGACCGAAAATGCCTGGGGCTCGCATCACGGGGCACGTTAAAGGTCACAATAGTCTTGTTGCCTAACCGCGACGCACGAATACCTGAAACCTGTTTCAAGGATTGATCAAGCACAGAACGCACATTCATTGAAAAACGACCGGAGATTATAACCTGAATGATTGAGCCTTTCTGTTGAAGTTCATACTCAACAGCATCAGGTAGATCGATCACCAAACGGGCATAACCTGTTTGCTGCGCCCCCTGAACATTCAGCTTACTCGTCTGAGCCATCGCAGGTTGCATGGCTAATGGCAAAATAACAGCGAGAATAAAAGCTTTATATCGCCACTTAGAAAAGATCATACGG
>JBNKGK010000264.1:0-5129 GCA_050289785.1 Kordiimonas sp. | reverse complement strand
AGGAAAATAAGGTCCGGTGTTTTTTCTTCAACGAGTAAAGTTACTCTACCCTTCTCGGCAAACTTTATGGCATTGCCTAAAAGATTGAGCAGGATTTGACCTAAACGAGTTTTGTCGCCAACCCAAACAGGGGAAATGTCATCGTCCATAATCACCTCAAAGGTCAGGCCTTTGTTTTTGGCAATGGGGTTAATATTGCTTCTGACATATTCAACAACATCGGCCAGATAGAAAAGCCGTTTTTCGAGTGTAATTTGCTTGGCTTCGATCTTGGAAAAATCAAGGATACTGTTAATAACACCCAGCAGGTTGTCTGTTGATCTGAGGGCCGTGTTTACCAGGTCATCCTGTTCTTTGTTCAAGCCGGTTTGTTTGAGAAGCTGTATAACGCCGGTGACACCGTTCATCGGAGTGCGGATTTCATGAGACATATGAGCAAGGAATTGTGATTTGGCTTTGTTTGCTTGTTCAGCTTTTAGTTTTTCCCCAATGAGCTTGTGATCATAAGCTTCCTGTCGTCTGAGTACGCAGATTGCCAGGGCGCATAAAATTATCAGAAGGGAGACCAGAGCAAATTGAGCACTTTTATATGAAACAGGGCTCGTTAATTTTCCTGCCAACTGCCAGCTACCATAGGGGAGGGAGACAGTAGAAAAAACTGTCTGAGTATTACTAAATAAGGCTTTGTCTCCCAGAATAATGTCACCATCCGCACCTCTTGCATCTTTGCCCCGGATTGCAATTTCTAATTCGTTTTGCACACCTGAAAGTTCAAGAGCACTTTGAAATAGGGCATCGGAATTGATAACCACCGACACAAGCCCCCATAGGTTGCCTGTTGCTACATTATGAACAGGCTGTCGGGCGATGATGGCTTTCCCACCCTGAACCAAGGTCAAGGGGCCAGCGAGCATTACTTTATCAATTTCTATTGTTCTTTGGACAGCAGCATACTGGGCCGGGGTTTCACGGTAATTTAAACCCAGGGCTTTTTCGTTGCCTTCAAGAGGATAGAGCAGACCGATCACAAGGTCTTTGGCGGCTCCAATGTTCCGGATATGATTTCGTTGTGATAACAGGTCTCGTGCGAAAAGAGCATATTCTTCCTGTGTGACGTCTGGGTTTACGGATATATATGATTTGATGCTGGCGGTCAGGGCCAGGTTTTGTGCCAATTCATGCTCAATTGCAGCCCTATACTGTGAGAGGATGGATGTTGTGACCGCAATATTCTCCTGTTTTTGTGCTTGCAGAAGCCAATAGAACAGGATGATGCCAGCCAATATAAAGGCACTACATACTCCCAAAGTCCGTTGCGCGAATTTGCTGGACATAACTCTCTCTTAGAGACTCCCTACAGGAACGGCAATCATATGCAAACCGCCAACACTCGCACCTCACCCCAAGGTACATTCAGATTTCACCAAAGGCCGGGGCCATTTCCTCCGTGAGTGCGCCTCATGTCACTTCCGATGGCGCCGCATCGCTGCGCTCCATCAGGCTGCTCACGAATAAAAATTCGCCAGTCAAACGATTCAATTATACTCAGAACTGCTCTAAGCTTTTTCCTTTTTAAAGCAAAGGGTTTAACCGATTACTAACATCGCATCAAAATTTGGCGTCTGCCTAAATCTGAGGTGGGTATCTTGTCGTGCTTTAGTTTAGTTTTGTAAAAAACTACAGCTTGAAAGTGGGGTGCATATCTATCAATTCACTGTGTGCCACGGTGGGGGTGGGTCCCTCAGGTGCTTCCTTGACGTCAATATCCATGACCCGAGGTGTAAGGCCAAAAATTTCGTCAAAGGTCTGTTTGAGGGCAACATCCAGATCATCAAGGGTAATCGGCAGGCCCAGGTCAGCCAAGCTGGTGACACCATGCTCTGATATGCCACAGGGGACAATCCCATCAAAATGGTTCAGATTGGGTTCAACATTGATCGCGATGCCATGGTAGGTGACCCAGCGTTTTACCCGTACGCCAATGGCACCAATCTTATCTTCTCTCAGGCCGTCACGTACCACCCATACACCAACACGGCCTTTTCTTCGTTCGGCTGTAACGCCGAAGCTGGCCAGCGTCTGGATCATCACCTCTTCCAGTGCGTAGACAAACTGCCGGATATCTTTGCCTCGTTTTGTCAGGTCTAACATGAAATACACAACACGCTGGCCTGGGCCATGGTAGGTGTATTGACCGCCACGCCCAGCGTCATACACAGGGAAACGGTCAGGGTCTACCAAGTCTGCAGGGTTAGCGCTGGTACCAGATGTATACAGCGGTGGATGCTCTAAAAGCCAAACAAGCTCGGGGGCTTGTCCCCTCCGGATGTCCTGAACGCGTTGTTCCATTTCACGCATGGCATCAGGGTATGGCACCAGCGTGTCACTGATTCGCCATTCTAGCAGGCTATTTGCTGCATTTGTCATATGTGTGTTGTTGGCCATGGTCTCTTTAAGGCTTTTAGAACATTGCAGGGCCTTGGCGCAAGAGGCTTTCATAGCTCTTGATGTACTTGGTGCAAATGGGTTAAGACTTTAATAACTACATCGTGGCATTTTCATCCCTAAAGGTTTGGCCGGAAGGTTTGGCATGAATATACAAGCTGTAAATCGCGTTTCTGTGGAAATCACTGTTGTGCTGGGGCGTGCTCATATGCCTGTCAGGCAGCTTCTGAAAATGGGGCGCGGCGCGGTGATTGATCTGGATGCAAAGCATGAAGATGAATGCTGGATTTATGCCAATGGTGAGCTGGTCGCCCGTGGTGAAATTATGATTGTGGGGGAACGTATTGGTGTTTCGATCACCCGAATGATGAGCCAGCTTCAAGTTTAGGTGATTTTCCCCTTGCAGCCCTGCAGCTATCCTGATAGTAAGGCGCCCGATCTCGCGGCCGTGGCGGAATTGGTAGACGCGCAGCGTTGAGGTCGCTGTGGGGTAACACCCGTGGAAGTTCGAGTCTTCTCGGCCGCACCATAAAAAAGACTGCAGGGTATTCCTGCAGTCTTTTTTGTTTTTCACGTTCCTCATTATCTGAGTTTTAAAATATTATATCTATCCACTGGAAACAGAGGCACCTTTCTTCTATCAAAGGGAAGGTAGGCATTTCGCTTTAAATTGCTGGTACAGGGAGAACGCACATGGCAGAGAATGGATATGATCCGAATCGGCCAGAAAAAGGCCAGCAATTGGACGATCAGGGTGTTGCAGTGCTTGAAGAGGCAGACGAAGAAACACCTGAAGTCCCTCAGACTGATGTTCACCTGAGCAAAGACTTTATCCAGCAGGTTCAACAGGCCCTGAAAGATGAAGATCAGCACCGGGCTCATGAGCTTGTTGAAGAGCTGCATGCGGCGGACGTGGCCGATATTCTCGAGGTACTGCCCTCCAACCAGCGGGTCTCCCTGATTGGTCTTTTGGGGGAGAGGCTTGACCCAGATGTCCTCATTGAGATTGAAGGTGCCGCTCAGGACGACCTCTACGACAATATGCCCAATGAACTGATTGCAGACGCCGTGACCGAGTTGGACACGGATGATGCGATTTACGTTCTTGAAGAGCTTGACGAAGAGGATCGGGAAGAGGTGCTTCAGGCACTGGGTGATGAAGACCGGGTGGCCATTGAAGAAGGCCTGAAATATCCGGAGGATTCTGCCGGTCGCTTGATGCAGCGGGACCTGGTGGCTGTGCCTGAATTCTGGACTGTGGGGCAGACCATTGATTATCTGCGCAGCGAAAATGAGGATATTCCTGACGATTTTTATGAGCTTTTTGTCGTGGATCCAACGCACCAAGCTGTAGGGTCCGTGCCTCTTTCACGGGTGATGCGGACAACCCGGCCTGTGACCATCGGCGAGATCATGGATACAGACCTGCATCCGATTGATGTGCTCTCGGATAAGGAAGAGGTGGCCTATCAGTTCAGCAAATATCACTTAATTTCTGCGCCTGTAGTGAATGAAGCTGGCCGTTTGGTTGGTGTGGTCACTGTTGACGATGTGGTGGAAGTGATTGGTGATGAGGCCGAGGAAGATATCTTGGCCCTCGCTGGTGTGAGCGAAGAATCTGGCGTAAACGAAAATTTCATGGAAGTGGTTAAGGGCCGTTTTGCCTGGCTTTTCGTAAATTTAGGTACAGCGGTGTTGGCCTCTCTGGTGATCGGGCTTTTTGATGCCACGATTGAGCAGATGGTGGCTCTTGCTGTTCTCATGCCCATTGTTGCCTCAATGGGGGGTAATGCGGGCACACAAACCATGACGGTGGCTGTTAGGGCCATTGCCACAAAAGAATTGAGCGCAACCAATGCATTTCGGGTGGTGAACCGTGAGATTTCAGCAGCCAGCCTGAATGGTTTTGTTCTGGCGTTGGTTTCTGGCGTAGTGGCCTGGGTCTGGTTTGACAGTCTGTTACTGGGCGGCGTTTTTGCTGTTTCAATGATAGTAAACATTTTTGTAGCAGGTTTATTTGGTGTATTGATCCCGCTGGGGTTAAATCGAGTGGGTGTTGACCCGGCAATTGCTTCAAGCGTTTTCGTGACGACGGTAACCGATGTGTTCGGCTTTTTCGCGTTTTTGGGGCTAGCTGCGGTGTTTTTGTTGTAAGCTGCGTGTATGGAAAATGGTCTGATCTTATTGCTGGATGATGAACCTGTTGTTTTGCAGGTCTATGCCGCTGCCATTCAGCAGTTTGGCTTCCGTGTTATCATGACAGATACAGCAGATGAGGCCGTACGTATTGTGCGGGCGGAGCGGCCTGATATGGTGATCAGTGATATCCAGATGCCGGGCGGGACAGGTTTCGATTTGCTCGATAAACTGGACAAAGTGCCGAAGGTGATCTTTACCACGGCCTATGATGAGTTTGCCCTCAAGGCTTTTGAGGTGAATGCATTTGACTATTTGCTGAAACCGATTGAGCCAGATCGTCTTTCTCGGGTGATTCAAAAGCTTTTGGATAAATTCAGAAAAGACCAACAACAGGAGAGTCAATTACCCACGAATAAACTATCCCTGAGTGATCAGGTATTCGTAAAAGATGGAGAGAAATGTTGGTTCGTAAAGCTCGAAAAGGTGCGCTATTTCGAATCTGACGGAAACTATATCAAAGTGTTTTTTGATTCGGTGCGTCCCAT
>JBNKGK010000263.1:0-5138 GCA_050289785.1 Kordiimonas sp. | reverse complement strand
CGGGATATGGAACCCATTGCAGCGCCTTATTGTGTGCGCTGTGGCCTGCCTTTTGATTATGGCATTGAAGCGGATGAGCAGGCCACTTGCGGGGCATGTCTGCGTAGCCCACCGGGGTTTGATTGGGCAAAGGCAGCCGTGATTTATGATGAGCAAGGCAAGCGGCTGGTGCTGCGCCTGAAGAAAGGCGGTGATGGCACTGTGGTGCCAGTGGCAGCGCGGTTCATGGTGTCAGCGCTGGCGGGCAAGCGGGATATTGACCTGATCATGCCGGTGCCGCTGCACAAGGGGCGGCTGTTCCGCAGGCGGTTTAACCAGTCCCAATTGCTGGCGAAAGCGATCGCCAAAGCGCTTGGAAAACCGCTGGATAGTTTCAGCCTTGTTCGTGCACGGGCCACACCCAGCCAGGGCGGGCTCGGTAAAAAAGGGCGATACCGTAATGTGACCGGTGCCTTTCGTGCCCTTCGGTCAGAGGCGATAAAAGGCAAGAATATCTTGCTGGTGGATGATGTGCTGACCACCGGGGCCACGGCCTCTGCCTGTGCGTCTGTGCTAAAACGGGCAGGGGCGCGGGAGGTCGGTGTGCTGGTGTTTGCCCGTGTTGAAAACCCTCTCGCTTAATCATCCACCTCTTTAAAAGCGGGCAGGCTTGTTATACATAATAGATAACTCTGTGTTTGAAGGAATTATCTGTGGCTGACGTTCTTATCTATAGCTCTGACCTGTGCCCTTATTGCTACCGCGCTAAGGCGTTGTTGTCACAAAAAGGCGCTGCCTTCCGTGAAATCAAGGTGGATATGAACCCCGGCGCACGGCAAGAAATGCGGGAGAAGGCAGGCCGAAACACCGTGCCGCAAATCTGGATTGGGGATATGCATGTGGGCGGCTGTGATGACCTTTATGCCCTTGAGGCGAATGGTGAACTGGAGCCTATGTTGAAAGGCAACTTATGATGAGGGCTGCCCTTATCACGCTCACCAGCAGCAATGATATGGCCGACAATATCGAGGTGGTTTCCGCTTATATAAAAGAGGCCGCTGGGGCTGGCGCTCAGTTTATATCCACTCCAGAGACAACCCATTTGATGGAAATGAACCGTAAGGCCGTTCTGGAGAAAAGCTTTTATGAAGAGGATGATCCCGGCCTGCAGGCGTTTCGGGTGCTGGCGAAAGAGTTGGGCATCTGGCTGCATATTGGCTCCTTGATTATAAAGTCGGCGGATGATCGGTTAGCGAACCGGGCTTTTGTGATTAATCCAGAGGGGGAGGTGGCGGCCCGCTACGACAAAATTCATCTGTTTGATGTGACACTGGCGAACGGGGAAAGTTACCGCGAATCGTCGCTTTACGATTCAGGGGATAAAGCTGTTGTGCTGGAAATGCCTTTCGGCACGCTTGGCCTTTCCATCTGTTATGATCTGCGCTTCCCTTATTTATATCGTGCGCTGGCGGAGGCCGGGGCAAACATCCTTTTGGTGCCGGCCGCCTTTACCCAGCAAACAGGCGAGGCGCACTGGCATACGCTTCTGAAAGCACGGGCAATTGAAACAGGCTGTTATGTGCTGGCCGCCGCGCAAACAGGCAAGCACAGCACAGGCCGCAACACCTATGGTCATAGCCTTGTGGTGGCTCCGTGGGGGGAGATTGTGGCTGATGGCGGCACAGCGCCGGGCATCACGCTTGCGGATTTACAGCTTGAAAAATCCGTGAAGGCGAGGCAAACAGTGCCGTCCCTCTACCACGGCAGGTCTTTTGAGGTGCAAAAAAGCACTTCTGGCCTAGACGCCGGTTAGAGGCTATACTGATTTCGGGCAATGATGTTAGAGCGTAAATGATTGTTTTTGATTTAAAATGTGAGCATGACCACCAGTTTGAAGCCTGGTTCAGGTCCAGCAGTGCTTATGAAGCACAACAGGCCGATGGCAAGGTGGAATGCCCTTATTGTGGCTCAAAAACAGTTGTGAAAGCTCCGATGGCCCCTAATGTGGCGGCCAAAAGCAATCAGAAAACAGAACGCCCAGTTCCTCGGCCCGAACCAGCTGAAAGCAAAGATGTTGCCGTGAGCGCAGAGCAGGATAAAAAGCTGCCAGAGCTTTCTGCCGAAGCCAAGGAAGTGCTGAATAAAATGCGTCAGCATGTGGAAGCCAACTGTGATTATGTGGGCAAGGAATTTGCTGAGGAAGCCCGCAAAATGCATTATGGTGAGACAGAAGAGCGCGGCATTTATGGTGAATCAACCGTGGAAGAAACAACAGCTCTTCTGGAAGAAGGCATCCATGTTCTGCCTGTTCCAGGCATTCGCCGCACAGATGCCTAGATAGCTTTTATCTATTTCACAGCACTCATAGCGTAGTTCACACCTGTATCCGTGTCGGACAGCCGCCATTTTTGTGAAAGCGGTGAGAACACAAAGCCGGTGGCAGGGCCTGCGGCGAAGCCCGCTTTGGTGAGGGCTGTTGCCAGTTCTGTCGGTTTCAAAAACTTGTTCCAGTCATGGGCACCAACGGGCAGCCAGCGCAATATATGCTCGGCCCCGACAATAGCAAAAAGATAGGCCTTGGCTGTGCGGTTGATGGTGCTGATCAGCATCAGCCCACCGGGGCGCACCAGCGCCTGACAGGCGGAAAGATAGGCATCCACATCTGCCACATGCTCCACCACTTCCATATTGATCACCATATCAAATTGCTCACCCGCTTCAGCAAGGGCCTCGGCCGTGGTGTTGCGATAATCAATTTGCACGCCGGATTGTTCAGCATGCAGCGAGGCAGTTTTGATATTTTTATCGGAGGCATCCACCGATACCGTGGTGGCCCCAAGGCGTGCCAATGGTTCCGAGATCAGGCCGCCGCCGCAGCCGATATCAAGCACACGCAGGCCAGTATAGGGTTTTCTGCTATCATCCAGAGAAAAATGCGCTGTTGCTTCCTGCCGGATGTAAGCGAGGCGGGTGGGATTTAACTGGTGCAGGGGTTTGAACGGGCCATAAGGATCCCACCAGCTGTCAGCCAGTCGGGCAAAAAAGGCGACTTCATCTTCATCGACTGTCACATGAGGGCCACTCAGTCCGGCCTTTTGGTCTTTCTTATCTGACATATCAGTTACTTAGCCCTTGCATTTCACAAATAAGAGCTTATTTGCCCCTCACAATGCTTGCTTGTCAGCAAGCCAGCGATTAAACAGTATCGCGCTGTCCCTTCATTCGCATTGTTGGCCTGTGTTGGTCAATAGGGTGTGAGAATGGAGCAGCTTGATTATGTATGTATGGCCAGGACATTTAAATGGCAAGAATAGTAAAGAAATTTGGTGGCACCTCAGTGGGTGATGTAGACCGCATTCGTAATGTGGCTACCCGCGTGGCGAAAGCCGTGGAGGAGGGGCACGAGGTTGTTGTGGTTGTTTCCGCTATGTCTGGAACAACGAACCAGCTTGTGGGTTTTTGCCGTGAGGCTGCGCCCCTGCATGATGCCCGTGAATATGACACGGTTGTTGCGGCGGGCGAACAGATTACCGTTGGTCTTTTGGCGATTTGCCTACAGGAAATGGGTGTGCCTGCCCGGTCTTTCCTGGGGTGGCAAGTGCCTATCCTCACCAATGATGTGCATGGGGCGGCCCGCATTGAAGAGATTAAAACAGAAGCACTTGAAGAATGCCTGAAGGGTGGTCGTGTTGCTGTTGTTGCTGGTTTTCAGGGAGTTGCCGCGAATAACCGCATTGCTACACTAGGCCGTGGCGGCAGTGATACTTCTGCCGTGGCTGTGGCTGCGGCCATTAAAGCTGACCGCTGTGATATATATACGGATGTGGACGGTGTTTACACTACTGACCCCCGTATTGTGCCGCGGGCCCGCAAGCTCGATAAGGTTACTTATGAAGAGATGCTGGAGATGGCCTCTTTAGGGGCGAAGGTATTGCAAACCCGGTCTGTGGCGCTGGCCATGAAATATGGTGTACGCACACAAGTTTTGTCTTCTTTCGAGGATAAACCCGGAACATTGGTTGTTGGCGAGGATGAAATCGTGGAACAGGAACATATCAGCGGGATCGCATATTCCCGTGGTGAAGCTAAAATAACAGTTGTTGGCCTTGAAGATAAACCAGGGCAGGTGTCCCATGTGTTTGCCCCGCTGGCTGAGGCAAGCATCAACGTGGACATGATCGTGCAAAGCGCCTCTGATGATAGCAAGGCAACAGACGTGACTTTCACTGTGCCTGAGGATGATCTTCTGCGCGCTGTGAAAATTCTGGAAGGTAATAAAGAGGCTCTTGTCTATCAGGACCTTGTTTATACCGGTGATGTTGTTAAAGTTTCTGTGGTTGGTGTCGGTATGCGCAGTCATGCCGGTGTGGCTAGAAAGATGTTTGATACACTTGCGGAGAAGGGTATCAATATTCAGGTTATCTCTACATCAGAAATCAAGGTGAGCGTCATTATTGATGCAGAATATACCGAGCTTGCTGTTCGTGCGCTTCACACAGCCTATGGCTTGGATGCACCTGTAAGCGAATAAACAGCAGAAGCTGATTGAAGGGCTGAATTATGATCCATCAGGGTTTGTCTCGTCTGCAGACAATGTGGCGTCGGGGTACCGAATTTTTAGGCAGTGAGTATGCCATATTGGGTGGCGCCATGACCTGGGTTTCCGAGCGGAACCTGGTGGCTTCTATCTCAAATGCCGGCGGTTTTGGGGTGATTGCCTGTGGGGGCATGAATCCGGACCAGTTGGCGGCAGAAATTGAAGCAACGCGCCGGATGACAGACAAGCCCTTTGGTGTAAACTTGATTACCCTTCACCCTGATTTAGAAAACCTGATTGCGGCCTGCCGTGAGCAAAATGTTAGCCATATGGTGTTGGCGGGTGGTCTGCCCTCGGGTGATTCCATCAATGCTATTAAAGATTTTGGGGCAAAGCTTATGTGTTTTGCGCCAACGGCGGCACTGGGTAAAAAACTTGTGCGCTCTGGCGTGGATGCCTTGATTATTGAGGGTATGGAAGCGGGTGGCCATATTGGCCCTGTTTCCACAAGCGTGTTGGCGCAGGAAATTCTACCTGTTATTACGGATGTGCCCGTTTTTGTTGCGGGTGGCGTCGGCCGAGGTGAGGCGATTGCAGCTTATCTTGAAATGGGCGCTGCAGG
>JBNKGK010000262.1:0-5166 GCA_050289785.1 Kordiimonas sp. | reverse complement strand
CCAGGCTTCGCTGATGGTGATACCAAGCAGAATTACCGCAAGGCCTGCGTGCGCCAAACTCATCCCCCAGGAAGCACGGGGAATGGCTTTCGCCCGCACGAAAAAACGTCCTGGCGCTTTGAAAAGCTGCGTTCGCTCTGCAATTTCCAGAAAAACAGACAGCAAAAGCCAAGCGGCAAGGCCAATGCCGAAAGCTGTCATTAAAGGCCCACCCGCCACTTGCCAGACAAGGCCTAAACCCACAACAAGGGCAACAATAAAGGCAGGCAACAATAGTTGTGTCGCGCGGCTCAAGCGGCCCCGCTTCCAGGCCAGCAACGGCCCAAAACCCAGTGCCACGATCAGCGGGCTCATCAGCACAATCGCCCCATATTCAAAGAAAGGCGGCCCAACACTAATTTGACCAGCATTAAAGGCATCCATCACTAACGGATAGAGGGTGCCCACCAACACCACGCCCGCAAAGGTGGAAAGAAAAATATTGTTCAGCACCAACGCGCTTTCCCGGCTGACCATACCAAACAGACCGCCGGGCACCAGCTTAGGCGCGCGCCAGGCATAAAGCGCCAGCGACCCACCGATTACAACAGCCAGAAAACCCAGAATGAAAACACCACGCGCCGGATCAGTGGCAAAAGCATGAACGGAAGTGAGCACGCCGGAGCGCACAAGGAAAGTGCCAAGAAGACTGAAAGAAAAGGCAACAATCGCCAGCAATATCGCCCAGCTTTTCAGGGCATCCCGCTTTTCCACCACAATGGCGGAGTGCAATAGTGCCGCTGCTGCCAGCCATGGCATAAAGGCCGCGTTCTCAACCGGGTCCCAGAACCACCAGCCACCCCAGCCCAACTCATAATAAGCCCACCACGAGCCAAGCGCGAGCCCCCCTGTCAGGAATATCCAGGCCATCAAGGTCCATGGTCGCACCCAGCGTGCCCAAAGCGGGGTTACTTCCCCCTCAATGAGAGCGGCAACGGCAAAAGAGAAGGAAACACTCAGGCCTACATAGCCCAGATACAACATAGGCGGGTGGAAAGCGAGGCCCGGGTCCTGCAACAGCGGGTTCAGTCCATTGCCCTCAAATGGGGCAGGGTCAAGCCTGATAAAGGGACTGCTGGTGAACAGAATGAACATCAGGAAACCCACAACCAACGCACTTTGCACAGCCAGCACGCGCGCTCGGAACCGAAGCGGTAATTTGCGCCCAGCGATAGAAACAGCGGTGGCGAACAGCGTGAGAATC
This sequence comes from Kordiimonas sp., assembly GCA_050289785.1. Classification (GTDB taxonomy): domain Bacteria; phylum Pseudomonadota; class Alphaproteobacteria; order Sphingomonadales; family Kordiimonadaceae; genus Kordiimonas. The sequence continues at coordinate 3,923 of JBNKGK010000262.1, read as the reverse complement.
AACACCCACAACAAAAGGCTGCCTTCGTGGTTCCCCCAGACACCAGAAATTTTATACAGAAGCGGCTTGGCCGTGTGCGAATTGGTCGCCACATTCTGGATAGAAAAATCAGAAGTCAAAAAACCATAGGTGAGCGCCCCAAATGCAACCAGCACCGTCAGAAACTGGCCGAGCACCGCCCTATCAGCCAAAGCCATCAGGCGTGCCTGCCCCTTAGCAATACCCACATGGGGCAGTGAAGCCCCAACAAGGGCTAGCATGAGAGCCAAAATCAGCGAAAAATGGCCTATTTCCGCCACCATCTAGTATCCCTCCTCATCAGAGCCATACTGCCCCACACCTTCAGGGTGAGTGCAAGCCTCTGCATTTTTCGGGGTTGTACCGGGCGGGGCGTAATTTTCGTCATGTTTGGCCAGCACAGTATCCGCGACAAACACGCCTTCACCGTCTAGTGCGCCTTCTGTCACCACGCCCTGGCCTTCCCTGAATAGATCAGGCAACAGGCCCTTAAAGCGCACAGGCATATCAGCCACACAGTCTGTCACCACAAAACGATAGGTCAGCCCGTCATCATCCCGGCGAAAGGACCCCATGGCTACCAGACCACCAAGACGGAAACGCTTGCCCTTTTCAATATTTTTCTGAATGGCTTCAGAAGGCTGCATGAACAGGCTAAGGCTATCGCCGCCCATGGCAAACAGCACCAGCAGCACCGCGCCGATAACCGCGCTAACGGCCACGCTAGCCACGATAAGGCGTTGTTTCTTTCTGGTCTTTAACCCTCTTGCCATGGCCTTATGCCTCCTTGCGGCGGCGCGGGCGCAGGCTTTCCACCTGACGGCGGGCATCCCTGCCTGCTTTCACGCTTTGCAGCGCCAAGGCGCCAAGGGAGATGGCGGCAATGCCGTATGCCAGCCATATATAAACACCATGCCCGCCCATTATGAAAAACTCTGCCATTATGCCTCAACCTCCGCCTGCTGCATCACAGCCAGTTTTCTCAGATTAATTTCCAGCTTCATCCGCCACAGGAAAACAACAACAAAATAAGCCTTGAAAGCAACCGCCATCAGAAACAGTGGCCACAGCATATCTGCATGAATTGTGGGGCCATCAAGCCGCATGACACTGGCGGGCTGATGCAATGTGTTCCACCAGTCCACAGAGAATTTGATGATAGGAATATTCACAACCCCGACAAGCGCCAGAATAGACGCCGCTTTCCCGGCCTTTTCCTCTTCATCGATACTGCGCCACAGGGCCATATATCCCAGATATAGGAAAAACAGAATGAGCACAGAAGTGAGCCTGCCATCCCACACCCAATAAGTGCCCCACATAGGTTTACCCCACAAAGACCCAGTAATCAGCGCAAGGGCGGTAAACAAAGCCCCAATTGGTGCAGCAGCCTTGCCGGCAATCAGGGCAAGCGGGTGCCGCCATACAAGAGCCGTAAAACCAGCCACTGCCACGACCATATAGGTAAACATCGCCATCCACGCCGCAGGCACATGCACATACATGATACGCACACTATCCCCCTGCTGATAATCAGCAGGGCTTGAGATAAGGCCCGTATAAAGCCCGGCACCAAGACACAGCAAAAGCACAGCCTTCGCCCATGGCAAAATGCGGTCAGCAAGACGATTAAAAGCAGCGGGGTTTGCGTATTTATGCATTAATTATAGTGATCCCTGACAAATCAATGTGGCGAGTTTAAGCATTTGTGTCCACTTTTGAAGCCCTTATTGCAACGATAGACGTAATGCCGCGGCAGAAGCAAAAGGCCCCACAACGAATGACACCAATGTTACTGCCCCCAAAAGGGCAAGATGTGCTGTGGGGTCCAGCATATTCACCTGTGCATCTACTGCCCCTACAGCAAAAATCAGGGTCGGGATATAAAGCGGCAAAATGAGGAGAGACATCAACACACCGCCCCGCCTGACTGAGACCGTGAGTGCGGCCCCAATACTGCCAATCAGGCTTAGCGCAGGCGTACCAATTAGCAGTGTGAGAAACAGAGTGCCTTGCGCCTCGTCCGGCAAATGCAGCATCAAGCCCAGAAATGGTGCCACCAGCACCAGCGGCAAAATGGTTGCCAGCCACTGGGCTACAATTTTCGCTGATGCCACGGCTGCCAGCCCCAAGGGGGCCATGGCGAGATCATCCAGGCTGCCATCTTCAAAATCCGCCTGATAGAGCCTGTCGAGGCTGATGAGGCAGGAGAGGAGTGCCATCACCCACACAATGCCCGGTGCCATGCGCGCCAGAAGCTGTGGCTCTGGCCCCACCCCAAAAGGAAACAAGGACACTGCAATCAAAAAAAAGCTGAGCGCCATGGTGCCCGTGCCCCCCTGCGACCAGGCAAGGCGGATATCTCTCGCAATTACCGCGCTGAAAACGGCAGGTAAAGAAGCACTCATAGCCAATAATCCTTCTGGGCATCCGGTTTTTTAGGCTGGAAATCTTTCATATCCAGCGTTTTACCCTTCAGATTAATCTCGTCATGCGTGGCGATAAGCGCCATGCCGCCCGCCTTTTGGTGGCGTTCAATCATGGCTGCCAGAACAGTCCTGTTTTGTGCATCAAGGCCCACTGTTGGCTCATCCATCAGCCAGATTGGTCGCGTCAGCACCAGAAAGCGCATCAGATTGCTGCGATGACGCTGCCCACTGGAGAAATAGCGCACTGGCTGATAAAGCAGTCTGGTCAGGTCAAACACCTCAGCCGCCTCTACCAGACGACCCTCATCAAGCGCAGCCCCTGTCATGAGGCGCACCAAATTCTGGCAGTTTTCTGCCAGTGTCAGCGCGGGCTTCAGGCCATGATCATGCCCGGAATAAATAAGCGTTTCACTGGTGGCGGCATCACCTTGGTGCCATTCTTCCTCTCCATAAGAAAGCCCGTCGCTTTCAGCGGGCACGAGGCCTGCAATCACCCGCAAAAGGGTGGATTTGCCACTGCCGTTTTTACCTTTGAGAAAAACAATGTCGCCGGGCCCTAAAGTGAAAGACAAATCCTCAAAAACCTGCCGCCCGCCCCTGTAACAGGCGAGACCTTTGGCCCTCAAGGCATGTTCCGGAAAGGTTTTTAAAACGGCACCTGTCATTTTCACATCTTCAATACCATATCTAACTGACGTATAGAGGTGTTGGGAGACTAGGGAAAGGTGTAATTTCAATGGCATGGCCTGACGGGTTGCTGATTGCTATCATTGTGCTGGCGGGCCAAGTATTGGCCAGTATCCACATTTTGCAAAGCAAATCAGAAGTGCGCTCTGCCATTGCCTGGGTGGGCATCATCTGGCTGGCCCCTGTATTTGGGCTGCTTTCGTATCTGCTTTTTGGGATCAACCGAATCAGGCGGCGTGCGAAACGCTCACGTGAAAAGAGGGGGCTGAAACCCCGGCAGGAGGCCTTGGTCTATCCAAACAGCCCTCCCCTTGGGGATATCGCTTCATGGGCACCGCCGCGCTGGCAGGCCCATGACAGGCTTTCAGGGCGTATTACCGGCACAAGGCTCACGGAAGGCAATGTGATCAGCCCCCTGAATGGTGGCCGCAAAGCGTATGACGCCATGATTGCCGCTATTGATGCCGCAGAGAAAACCGTAGCCCTGACCACCTATATTTTTCAGGCTGATCAGGCAGGCAGGCGGTTTATCGCTGCCCTCAGCCGCGCTCATGTGCGAGGTGTTCAGGTATGTGTACTGGTGGATGCTGTGGGCAATCTGTATGGCCTGAAGCCCGTTTCTCATCTGCTCAGAAAACGCGGTATCGCTGTGAGCACGTTCAATCCGGCCCGGCTGTCATGGCGGTTAGCTTTTTTTAACCTACGCACCCACCGCAAGCTTCTGATGGTGGACGGGCATGTCGGTTTTGCTGGTGGCATGAATATTCGCAGGCATCATCTGGAAATCGG
>JBNKGK010000261.1:0-5204 GCA_050289785.1 Kordiimonas sp. | reverse complement strand
ACAGGGGCATATAAATAACGCCTGTCAAAGCTGCTACCATTAATAGCCTGATTGAAATGAACGGGACATCCGAAAATGCTGTAATCAAGCCGGTCAGCAGGGCCGGGCGGAGGGCAGGTAAAAAGCATTTCCTTCAATACAATATGGCGACCAGTCATCGCGCAGTGACGCTTGTAATTGTCAAACATCCGCCACCAGTAGAACAACCGCTCATCTACCCCGTCTTTCAGAGTATGGCTAAGCTGCCATGTGCATTTTTCATTTTTAATATCAATAATATAATCGCTGTAAACATGTCGATTAACAGCTTCCTGAGCCTTGGTGAGATATACAAGCGATTCCTCAAAAGTCATCCCTTTAAAATAATCTTCAGGTAGAGCCGCCCAAGGACTATCCTTCACCAGCCCTAAAAAGCCCGACAGCATGACCTCTGCGATACTTTTAAACAATCGGCCAAGTTCAATACCGTTAATTCGCCCATCAGGATTATCATAAAGAGCGGGGGAGAGGCTGGCATTCCTCAGAATATCATAGGGGTCATGCCCCTTTGAGAGCGCGCCTTTAAGGAGTTCACGAATATGCTCACTATACAGAAATGCCACGTCTGCCCCTGCCCCTCGCTTTCTTCATGGTAAATGTAACAGGATTCAAAGCACAACGCCTTAAAATCTTGTACCATCTTGTAGGCTGAGGTTATTCTTTCCTATCGTTCGCCCCTGTCGTCGTCAATAATCAGAATAACCTCATACCAAAATAGTAATTACTCAGCAGTTGGCTCAAAGAAATATTTATCCTTACTGCCCATAAGCGGCACAAATTCATGCACAGCCTTTATGTGGACCAGCTTATCAATATCATCCTCTGAATAGCCTATCTCAGCCAATATCTCGCGGCTGTGCTGGCCATACCTGAGAGCAGGCGTGAGGCGTTGGTAGGTATTTTTTTCGCCAACTCTTGTCCATGTGGGGGCAATGAAGGTAATAGCTTCCCCAGAAGGGTGGTTCAGCCTTCTCAGGATTTCAACAGAGCCTTTTGCCTCTACCACAGCCTCGTCATTGTCCACATCTTCTATGCCTGCTTCTGTTATATCACTCATGGATAAAACCGGATGGCAGGCAATCCCTGCATCAGTGAGCTTTTCCAGCCAATAATCACTGTTGTTTCCAGCGAATGCCTCAGCCAGGGCTGTTTCATCACCAGTATTCACCTCAGGCATCAGAGCCAAAAGGTTGCTTTCTTTATCATCAGCAGCATGAACATAAATCCACCTGTCTGAGCAGGCATACATGCGCTGCGACCATTTCGGCCCAAAAGTAAACTGTCCTCTCGGTTCACCCCAATCACAATTGCCACCCTTTGCAATCATGCCCGGCAGTTGAATATAATTGATCATCCGGGCAAGCGATGAACGTGCCTCCCCTGCGTGGCCGGTTTTGCGTTTCTGATACACGCCCAGAAGCGCTGCAAACGTACCGCCAATACCGCCCATGATATCGCCGCAACTGATCATGCCATGGGCCTGCGGTTTCTCAAGTGTACCATAATGAGCCATCATACCGCTAACACACTGGGCATTGGGATCATAGCCTGGACGTTTTTCCCAGCCGCCGACACCGCGGTAAAGGCTGCCATAAGCAGAAAACTGGCAGGCAATCACATCAGGGTTAATCTGCTGCAGATCCTCTAGTGTGGCACCCAGGCGTTCCATCACATCATCCACACTATTGTGAACAACCACATCGGCCCAGCGTACTAGATCATGAAAAACTTTACGCCCCGGCCCTGTGCCCAGATCCATCAAAATGCTACGTTTTCCCTGGTTCACTTCCAGCATCGATAATGCAACAAGGCCGACATTTGTTGTGTTCGGCCTGTCTGCCTTAATCACTTCGGCACCATATTGAGCGAGGGTATAAGTAGAGGTAGGGCCTGCCACCAGGTTGGTGAGATCAAGCACCTTAAGCCCCTTGAGCAAATCCCCTTTATTTGGAGCAGACTGTGCGCCAGAAGCCAAGGCTGGCTTCTGCATCTCCTGCAAAAATGCTGTTGCTGCACCAAAATCAACGATCTCAGGTTCGCTAAAATCATTACTGACAAGGGCACCACCCGGCCCGCTTACATCCGCAAACTGGCCCGGCACCGTGATTTCATCTTTGCCATTCCCCATGCGGCTGAACATGCCTGCCTTCATCATCGGCTCTAGTGACATCCACTCTTCCCGTGTGCGGATCAAACTGGCCGGTGTGGGCACAGCGCCCAGAATTTCATCCCACTCATCAGACGTTTTTTGCAGCATCGCCTCACTGACAATCTCAATAAACCTGCCCTTCTGTTCCGCTGGCAGGAACCAGTTTGTATAGTCAATATTGGCTTCCTTCAGTTTTTTGGTGATACCCAGTGCTTTTACCACTTTGTCTGCACCGCCCCACAGCATAATCTCGCGCCCATCGGCACAGTGGTATGATTTACTCACAGGGCCCATGGGGAACTCCCGGGTTACCCGGTCCAGCTTATCAAGCTGAGTTTCTTCGTCATCGGAAGGATCAAAAACAAGAGGTTTAAAGGCATCTATCATAGCACCATCAGCCGTACGCACCGGAAACATTTCTTTTTTGACAAAAACCGCTGGTGATATACCTGAAATAGCCGCTGCGATTTGCGACACTTCTATTCGGTTTCCCTTGCCATTCTCTTCCCGGTGAACAAGTGCTGCCATGACTGCAATCGCCCCTTGCATACTGCCATGAGCTGAACACATGGGCACCCATGAATAGAGAGGGGGGAAACCAAGCTTCTGTCGCCACCAGTGAGATTCCGTGTAAGTGCAGGCAGCCGCATTCATAATACCTTCCCACGCCTGAATATGGGCTCGTTCCTTATCTGTAGAAGGAAAACCCGGAAGGGACAAATACACGAGACGGGGGTTGATCGTCTCAACCGTTTTATATCCCAGCCCTAACCTATCCATCACACCGGGCCGAAAGTTTTCGATGAGCACATCTGCCTTCTCTACCAGCTCTTTCGCCTGCGCCAGCCCTTCTTCTGTTTTAAGGTCCAGTGTCAATATTTTTTTGTTACGGTTCAGCACCCTGTATTGCTCTGAGATAAGCTCCGGCTCACCGGGCTTCACGACCCGCACCACATTTGCCCCCTGATCAGCCATCAGCATAGCCGCCATTGGCCCGGCATAATAGTGGCCAAAATCCACCACATTCAGGCCCTTTAGCGGGCCTCCATAAGTTTTACCATTTGTCATATTTCTGCTCCGTTTCTGTCTTGTTTGTTGATTACTGGCCTGCCGCCATCCTGAGCCGCTTCATGGACGCTATCTGCTCTGCACTGAACCCAAAGCGTTCCAGCACAGCCGAGGTATGCTCACCATTGGCCGGATTGATTTTCGGGCGTTTGTAGGAATGATTTTCGCCCACACGAACCCAGTCAGGGGCTTGGATAATAACGGGGGCGCCATAGGGGTGATCAGGCCAGCAAAGCATTTCTCCAGCACCAGAGGCATACTCGTCGGCTTCGTCATTATCGACCATACGCAGGCCCCTTGCACATATATCAGTGGTGCCTAGCACAGGGTGCGACGCTATATTTTCCGCCTGTAAAAGAGCCTGCCATTCGTCACAGCTTTTCTCTGTAAAGTGCTGCTCAATGAGTTCTTCACACCCAGCAGCCTCTCCTGTGACAACGGCCACCAATGTTGAAGCATGCTCCCTATCAGCCCCCACAAAAAGCCACCCGTCACTGCACTGATAGAGCCGTTGATACCAACTCGCTCCTTTTGCGAACTGACCTTTTGGAATGCTGCCATCAATGCGGCCATTTTCCGCCAGCATCAGAGGCAACTGAATGAAATTTGCGGCCCGGATGAGGGAAGTTCGGGCTTCCGCTGCATGGCCGGTTTTTCGTTTTTGGTAGACACCCAAAAGGGCCCCGAAGGCTGTAGCATAACCACACATGCTGTCAGCAATCATGGTGCCTTCATGCCAGTGCGGGTGCTCTAGTGAGCCATAATGTACCATCAGGCCTGTCACTGCCTGGGCAATGGGGTCAAACCCGTACCGATCTTCCCAACCGCCGCGATAGGTGCCACCGCATGTGGATATCTGGCAGGTGATCAGGTCCGGGTTCACATCTGTTAGCTGGCCGTGCAGAACACCCAAACGTTCCGCCACCGGATCAATTTTATTGTAGGAAAGAACATCCGCCCATTTCACCAGCCGGTTCAAGGCCTCGCGACCAGGGCCTGTTTTCAGGTCGAGCAAGACATTTTCTTTACCCTGCCCCACCTCCATTAAAAAGGTGGAATAACCCTCCAGCCCCGGAGGGTCCAGTTTGATGATGTCTGCGCCATATTGGGCAAGCACATAGGATGTCATGGGGCCTGCGATACCGTTAGACGTATCCAACACTTTAAGCCCCTGTAGCAGTTCGCCCTTATTTTGTGGCTCATAACCCAATAAGGGAGCCTTGCGGCCTTTTGAGTCATTAAACAATGCCAGCGCGTCCTGACTGGTAATCGCCTCTGCTTCCCTGAACTCGTTCACCTGTGTATTATCCGGGCCTGTGAGGTTGATCAGCAGGCCTGGCATAGTAAGAGTGCTTTCGCCGTTATCCATATTAGCAACAACACCTGAGCGGAGCATGGGGTCCAGGGCTAGATATTCTTCTTTTGTATAAACTTTGGAGAGAGGCACCAGGGTACTGAGCCGGGCATCCCATTCATCCGAGCTTTTACTCAGGAAAGTCTCAGCTATCACTTTATCCAGATAGGCCCGGCGTTCAGGGCTCAGGCCATAATAATCTGCAATATTGTTATCGAGCTTAACATCACTTTTATCCTTAGCCACATGGCCTGGGTAAACATAAACAAAACCCTCCTTCATGAGCCTGCGATACAGCCCCATCTCCTTAAGGGCACGTTCGCCAAACATATTACCAAAGGGAAAAAAGAGGCTGATCTTGCGCCCGTCAGCACAATCAAAGAAACGCGCAAAAGGATGAGACCAGTAAACTTCCTGTCCCTTCGTTAGCTTCTGCTCTTGTACCTCTCTGCTGTCCCCCTCCTGGTACCAGATATCTTTATGCTCTTCCCACTTATCGCCCTCGTAAAGCGCGTTAATGTCACGAAACTTCTGTGGACGGTCAAACGTCATGGCAGCATTCAGGAACTTGAAACCAAAGGCGGTCATGCCAGC
>JBNKGK010000260.1:0-5206 GCA_050289785.1 Kordiimonas sp. | reverse complement strand
CAGCACGCGCCATAGTGTGGTCAGAAAGTTGCTGGAGAAACTGCCTGTTATTTCTGTGCCTGGCCGTTATCTGGCCTGTGGTTTTGCTTTTTCTGTGGATGCAGCCGACTATATTCGCACCGAGGCGGTTCGTTTAGGCCTGTTTGATGAAGGAGATGGATTATGAAAGTCCCCCTTCTTTCAGGTTTTGCCTTGAACAGCCTGCTGTTTGCTTTGGTGGTTATCACTTTATTTGGCTCCTGCCTGTTTGGGCAGGTCCCCTTAAATCCTGCTGAGGTTTTTGCCGCCCTCGTGGGCCGGGGCAGTGACGTGAACCAGATTATTGTGCAGGAACTGCGCTTGCCTCGGGTGCTAATTGGCTTGCTTGCTGGGGCGTCCTTAGGTTTTTCTGGTGCGGCTTTGCAAGGCCTGCTGCGCAATCCGCTGGCGGATCCCGGTGTTGTGGGGGTTACAGCCACGGCAAGTTTGGGGGCTGTCATTGCCATCTATATGGGTTTTGCCGCAATTTCTGCCTTTGCGGTGCCGGTGTTGGCCATGGCCGGGGCTTTGCTTACAACCCTTGTTCTGATGGTGCTGGCATCGCGCGATGCCAGTGTGCTCACGCTTATTCTGGCGGGCATTGGCATATCCAGTTTGGCGACAGCTGCGATGGCGCTGGTGATGAATTTTACACCAGACCCTATTTCCCTTCAGGATATGATTTTATGGATGCTTGGTTCGTTGGAGAACCGCACGTTTGATGACCTGATGATGGCAGGGCCGTTTATTCTGCTCGGCTGGTTTCTGATGCTGGGTGTGGGGCAGGGGCTGAATGCCCTTACTTTGGGTGAAGAAACGGCTCAGACATTGGGGATTGACCTGAAAGCCCTGCGTTGGCGCGTGGTTATGGGCACGGCCCTTTCTGTTGGTGCAACGGTTTCCGTTTGTGGCTCTGTTGGATTTGTCGGGCTTGTGGTGCCGCATATGGTGCGGGCTTTCATTGGTTATGAACCGAAAAAGCTGCTTCTGCCCAGCGCGCTTTTGGGGGCCGTCATTCTGTCTGTTGCTGATATTCTTACGCGCATATCTGTGGGGCATGGCCAGCTTCGCTTGGGTGTTGTGATGGCTATTATCGGGGCACCTGTATTTCTCTATATCATCTTCAAAACACGGGATAGCATGCGATGAGCGGCCTGATTTTTGATGATATTTCAGTCTCACTAGAGAGGCGCACGATCCTTGAAGATGTTTCTTTTACCGTGCAGCCTGGTGAAGTGGTTGGTCTGATCGGGGCTAACGGGGCAGGCAAAAGCACGGTTATTCGCTCGGCTCTTGGCCTTGTCGCGGTAGACGGTGGCAATATTCATGTCGGTGGCATGGATGTTAGCGAGTTGACAGCGCGGGAGCTGGCCAGAAAGCTGGCCTATGTGCCGCAGGGTGCCCCAGTTCATTGGCCACTGACATCAGAGCGGTTGGTGGGTTTGGGCCGTACCCCACACTTGAACCCGTGGCAGGAATTGGGAGAAGAAGATAGCGCCATCATAGAGCATGTGATGCGCCAGACAGACTGTTGGCACCTGAAAGAACGCCTGGTCACAAGTCTTTCAGGGGGTGAAAGGGCACGGGTGATGCTGGCGCGCACCATGGCTGTTGGTGCGCCTTATTTACTGGCAGATGAACCAACGGTCTCTCTTGATCCACTGCATCAATTGCAGGTGATGGATATCATGAAAGCAGAAGCAAAGCGGGGCACAGGTGTTTTGATCGTTTTGCATGACCTGAGCTTTGCGCTTAGATACTGCGACAAGCTTGTCCTTTTGCATGATCATAAAGTTTTGGGGTCCGGGTCACCGACGGATGTGTTAACCGATGCCAATCTGGAAAAAGCCTTTCAGGTGAAAGTTTCGCGCTGGGCAGAAAATGGCGATCATTTTCTGGTACCTCATATCAGCTGATTTCCGACCAGAGGGTATTAGAAGCAGTTGCATTTTTTCGCTGACGCTGGTCAAATGCGTCAAAACGCTTATGCGTGATTTCATTCATAGCCGGAGCCACACGATGAATCCCTTTTCCGAAGATGCACCAACATTTGAAACTATGGTTCAATACGCAACAGACTTTGGCATTTCTGTGCTTGGTGCACTGGTCATTCTTATCCTTGGGCTTTGGCTTGCGGGCACTGTACAAGCCAAATTAAAGGCTGTTTTTGAGAGAAGCAGCAAAATAGATGATACGGTAGGCCATTTCCTGGCAAGCCTTGCCAAATATGGTGTTTTGGTTTTTACCGCTATTGCGCTTCTTGACCAGTTCGGGGTGGAAACTACCAGTTTGGCGGCCATTCTGGGTGCGGCAGGTTTGGCCGTTGGTCTTGCACTGCAGGGCACGCTTTCCAATCTGGCTGCTGGGGTGATGCTGCTCATCTTCCGGCCCTTTAAGGTTGGGCAGTTTATTGAGGTGGCGGGTAAATCAGGCACCGTGAAAGAGATTTCCCTGTTTCTCACCAAGCTTGATACAGGGGATAATGTGCGAGTAACCCTGCCAAATGGCTCTGTGTGGGGCAATGCCATCACCAACTTTAGTTACCATGAAACACGGCGTATTCAGCTTACTTTCGGCATCAGCTACGGTGACAATATCGAAAAGGCCATGGATATCATTCGTGAGGTTATCGCGGCGGAAGACCGCTGTTTTGGTGACCCAGAACCTGTTGTGGCCGTAACAGAGCTTGCCGATAGTTCTGTGAATATTATGGTGCGTGTATGGTGCGCCTCCAGCGATTTCTGGCCATTAAGCTGGTATCTGCTGCGCACTGTGAAAGAGAATTTCGACGAGAAGGGGATTTCAATCCCATTCCCGTGCAGAACTATTTATACAGCTGCAGACTAAATCCAGTTACCGTCCGTAGGGATATTCAGAATATTGCCGCAGTGCTTGCAATGCACTGCGTCTGGTTCATGCTGCCTGAGGCCGCATTGCTCGCAGGGGTGTTCCACCTTCGGGGGGCGAAAAATAGTTTGCACAAGCCTTAAGAACAGGGCAACGCCAAAAACCATAATCATAACAGCAATAGCTCGGCCTAGCGTATCTTCCACTGTGATATCACCAAAACCCGTTGTCGTAAGGGTGGCAACGGTGAAATACAGCGCATCCATATAATTGTTCATGTGCGGGTTTTGCTTGCCCTCCACCACATAAACAATGGCGGTGACCACAAAAACAAAAATCACCAGATTGAGGGTGGAATGAATGATCTGCTCATTCTTTTTAAACCAGGGCAGGTATTCCCTGAGTGTATTCAGCATATGGTAAGAGCGCAAAAGCCGCAGCATGCGTACAACGCGCAGAAAGGCGAGGTTCTCAAAAATAGCCGTGATTACTAGGGAGCAGATCACCAGAATATCGGCCAGAGAATCAAACTTGAAAAGAAAACGCCGGGGGTGGTTGGCAATGATTGTTCGGGCATAAAGCTCTATAGCCAAAAGAATGGCGATTACATAATCCAGCGCCAGACTAATCGGGCTGCCCTGTAGAATGGAAGACAGGATAAAAGAAAAGATGGTGAAAACATCAAAAGCCAATAGGCCTAAGCGGAACCTGTTTGCCTGTTTGCCCTGCCCATAATAGAGCCGCTTGAGTTTTTCTTTCACTTGGTTTTTCCTTCCAATGATCGCCAGCTAACCTGCCAAATTTACGGCTTGTCTGCAAGAGATCATGAAATAGGCTCACCAGAGCAATTCTATTCAGAACTGCTCTAAGCTGGACGGATGGATTATTAGCCCTATTATGACGACCATAAGCTTTGCGGGAGTTGTTAATGTTTTTGGTACGCACCTTGGTTTTTCTGGCTTTTGGATGGTTGCTGTTGGTGGTGCCTGTGGCTGCGGATCAGGCTGCGCCGATTATCACTTATGATAGCCGCTTTCATCCAGTGCCTGGCTATCAGGGGATGGTGGTTAGCCGGGAATATCATGCGTCAGAAGCGGGGCTGGAAATCCTGAAAAAAGGGGGTAATGCAGTGGATGCTGCGGTTGCCACGGGTTTTGCCTTGGCAGTTACCTTGCCGCAGGCCGGCAATATCGGCGGCGGCGGCTTTATGCTGATCTACCTGAAGGAAGAAGACAGGGTGATCGCCCTGGATTACCGGGAGATGGCCCCGGCTGCGGCTTATGGAGATATGTTTCTGGATAGTGAAGGCAATGCAGACAAACATCTCTCCCGCTTCAGCCTTAAATCATCCGGCACACCAGGCACGGTGATGGGGCTCACGGAAGCGCTGGCTAAATATGGTAGTTTATCCCTTGATGTAGTGATGGCACCTGCCATCCGTTTGGCAGAGAAAGGCTTTCCTATGACCTGGGTGCTTAAGCACTCCCTTGGTCAATATAAAAGGCGGTTGGAAAATCATGAAGCGAGCAAGGCCATTTTCTACAAACCGGATGGAAGTTTGTATGAAACAGGGGAATTGTTTCGCCAGCCTGACCTTGCCAAAACTTTGAGGGAAATCGCCGCTAACGGCGCTCCTGGATTCTACGAAGGTTGGGTAGCCGACAAGATTGTTGCCACCATGCAGGCTGAAGGCGGGCTGATTACCCATGAAGACCTGATATCCTATCAGGTGAAGGAAAGAGACGCGGTTGCCGGCACGTATCGGGATTATAAAATCGTGACCATGCCGCCACCTTCTTCAGGTGGGGTGCATCTGGTGCAGATGCTGAATGTGCTGGAAAATTGGGATTTACAGGCTCTTGGTCACAATAGTGCAGCTTATCTGCACCGGCTCACCGAAACGATGAAATATGCTTATGCAGACCGCTCCAAATATTTGGGTGACCCGGATTATGCCGATGTACCGGTGGAGGCCTTGACGAGTAAAGCCTATGCCAAGCGTATTAGCGATAAAATTGATCTCCTGAAGGCTACGCCTTCCACTGAAATTGGCCCAGCGCCCAAACTGCCATACGAAAGTAATGATACCACGCATTTTTCTGTGGCCGATCGTTTCGGTAATATGGTGGCCAGCACCTACACTATAAACTTCAGTTATGGGAACGGGGTCACCGTGGCTGGTGCAGGCTTCCTGTTGAATAATGAAATGGATGATTTTTCCGCCAAGCCGGGCGTGCCTAACGCATTTGGTTTGATCGGTTTCGCGGCCAACGAGATTCAGCCATTTAAAAGGCCATTATCCAGCATGAGCCCCACGTTCATGATCGGCGAGGACAAGAGG
>JBNKGK010000259.1:0-5199 GCA_050289785.1 Kordiimonas sp. | reverse complement strand
ATAACCAGAAGCCGTGTAGTGCCACGCTTTTGCCACCCGGAAAGGGCTTGGCTCTACAAATGACTGTTTACCCCAAAAATTATCCTCATCTGCCGCCGCAAGCGACGTGTGAGCATCAGTGCTGCCAATCAGGCCAAATTTGAAGGGGTTCACCCCAAGCCTTGCCTGCTCCGCAAGGCCCAGTTTGTAGGCACTGCGTGCATATTCTGCTGCTTTACGCTCCTGCCAACCTTCGGTTTTGACGCCCTCATACCCAGGGCCTGCCCAACTGTTCCAAGTTTCATAATCTGCAAACGCATCATCGGGGGAAAGAACCGGATGTGTTTCACTATCTCCCTTGATCTGGGTCACCTCTAAAACAGGTTCCCACCGACTGCGTGCTTCAACATAAGGCTTGTCAAAGGCTTTGCCTTGCAACGTTGTGATTGCGAACATCTCCCCCAAACTGAGGTTGCCATTGTGAGGAATGGCAAGCACTTCCCCGCCTGTTTTGCGCCATATAGTCCCACAGATCTTCAGGGTCCATGCTATCCAGATTGGTGTATGGCAGCATCTGCGATGTCCGCTCTGGCCTATCCTTATACACCAGAACACGATGCAGGTTACCACTGCCTAATTTTCCAGTGCCTGTTGAGGTCCACTCATAGCCGATGAAGGCGGTGAACAGGCCGGGCTGATTGTGCCGCTCGGCATTGGCACCAACTTCTGCCCACATGGATTGGCGAAAATCTGTATCACCAACCATCGTACTGAAAAGACCAAGCTTCAGGGCTTCCTTCCAGAAACCTTTATTCACTTTTTCCCGTTGGGCATAGGCAGCCATCCTCTCCCCATTCAGCACCTGATGAACACTTCTCGGGTATTTTTGCATCAGCTGCCGGGCAACAACATAGTGTTTATCACGCCTGAGCAGGTCATTTTCAGACAGAACTGCCTGAAAAACACCCAGGTTTTTGGCGTGGTCTGCCACCACGAGAAAATCCAGCGGTTCCCGAAGGCGGGCTTTCCTTCCGCCATTACTGATAACCGCTTCCCCTTTCGCGAAACGATAGGCAGCATCCGGAGAAAGTGTGAGATTGCCTTGGCCCGTTGCATCGTTAGACAGGGTTGTGTGCACATGCGTATCTCCAAAATACACATTGGCTGGATAACCATCCCCCGCATAAGGGGAATAGCTGTCCTCTCCGCAAGCCATACCAGCCATCAACCCTACCGCCATCACAGAGAGGGCGTTAATCCTGTGGTTTATTCTGTCCATTATATTTTACTCGCTATCTGATTTGGTGATATGGCTGTCTTTGAATGAAAATGCGAGGCCGTAGAGGCCTCGCACTTGTCAGAAAATCGCCTAGAAACGATAACCCACAGTCAGACCATAGGTTCGCGGCGCAAGATAGGTGGTGGGAGCCCTGGGCCCGGACGAAGCAGAAAGAATTTCATCTCTGAAACTGATCACCTGTTCATCCGTGAGGTTTCTCACCCATCCAGCCAAGGTCCAGCGACCTTCCACATCTTCAAAGGTGACCCGGGCATTGAATAGGTTTGCTCCATCCTGTGACCGGAAAGTATCTTCAACGGTGTTAAAGAAAACCCTGCTTTTATAGGCATAATCTGCATGTAAAGTTGCAGACCCCCAGCTACCAACGGGAATTGTGTAATCAACACCAAGATTCACAGCCCACTTGGGTGCATTAGGCATCTGGAAGCCAGAAGCATCAACAATACCAAAAATATTGTCGTTGGCATTGGGATAGTCATCAAAGGCCGCATCCAGATAAGAAAGACCCGCATCGAATACAAGACTTTCTGTTGGCTGTGCCTGCAACTTCATTTCGACACCTCGAATTTTTGATGTTGCCGCATTCTGTGTACCACTGACAAGCAGGCCAGACTCAGGATGAATACGACGAATACGAACTTGAAGGTCGCTATAATCCATATGAAAAGCCGCTATATCTGCCCGTAAACGGCCATCCAAGAGAGAAGTTTTCAGGCCAATCTCATAATTGGTCACTTTTTCAGGGTCAAATGCACCCAGCGAGTTGCCCGCAACCCCATTATAGCCACCGGCTTTAAACCCCTTTCCTATGGTTGCATAAGCCGTAACATCGTCATTAACCTGGTAAGTGAGGGCCACCTTAGGGGTGAAACTGCCCCAATTATCTTCCAAGGCAAAAAGTGTCTCTGAAACAATTGCCGTGACATCATCAATGGCTGTTGTCAGAGACGCACCCTCGATTACTTTTTCTTCGTAGGAGTAACGCGCACCAACTGTCAGCGTCAGCTTTTCAAGAACAGGGTAACTGGCTTCACCAAAGACCGCATAAGCATTTGTTGTGTAATTATCCGTGGGTGTGATAAATCTCCGGCTTAAAGGTGTAAATGGTACATCTGCATATTCAGTTTCCTTACTGTGGAAATAGAAGCCGCCAACAATCCATTCAAGAGCACTTTCCCCAGCAGACGCCAGTGTCAATTCCTGCGATAGCTGCTCCAGTCCCCTGGATGAATTTTTATAATAAATCAGGCTTGTACTTCCACCATCAGAATCATAGGCATAAGCCCAGTTAAAATTACGGTAGGCTGTTAGGGAGGACAGAGTAGCCCCCTGCATATCCCACACCAGTTTACCAATAACTCCCCATGTCTCCTTGTCATTTAATGCCTGACTGTTTTTATTAACAGCACGACCGTCAGGCAGAACCCCGCCTTCTGTTTCAAAAGGGAGAGGCGCACCGCTACGCGATCTTTTGTAAATAGTGGCAGGTATCCCGCTATCCTGGGCATACTCGGCAGTCACATCCAAACGAATATCTTCTGTTGCTTCATAACGTAATTTGGCTCGCACACCGGCAAAATCTCCGTTATCCAGACTTTCACCATTGTAGATATTAGGCGTGTAACCATCGTAATCACTGGTTTTAAAGGCAACGCGTGCCATCAACTTATCACCGATTAAGGGACCACTTACATATCCTTTTGTCTCAACAAAATTGTAATTACCGTAGGTAACAGTGGCTCCCCCTTCAAATTCTTTTGTTGGGGATTTTGAAATAATATTAATAGCCCCACCTGTGGCATTTCGACCATAAAGAGTGCCTTGAGGGCCTTTTAAAACCTCCACACGTTCTACATCAAAAAAGCCCATACGAATATCCACAGTAGAAGGAATATAAACACCATCCCTGTGTAATGCAGCACCGGATTCAGCTCCAATGCTACCTTGATCACTTCCAATACCCCGCAGCGCCATTTTTGTAATACCGCTAGGGCCTCCTGTCAGGTGCATACCGGGTGCCAGAAATTGTAGGCCATACACATCATCTACCCCCCGCTGCTCCAGTATATTCCCTGTATAGGCAGCTACAGACATCGGGATATCCTGCATACTGGCCGCGCGGCGGGTTGCCGTCACAATAATTTCTTCCAGCACAAAAGAAGTTGCTTCTCCCTCGTTTCCAGATGCGGAAGAGCCTACTTTCTCGGCTTCTGTCACCACATAACTGCCATCTGCATTCATCATGGCTTTCAGCCCTGTGCCGGCCAGCATCTGCCGCAGCGCCACTTCCGCTGTTAAGGTGCCGGAAAGTGCAGGGGCAGAAATACCTGACACAATTTCGGCAGGGGCAAAAACCACAACACCGGTCTGGCGGGAAAAATTAACCAGCGCCTTTTCAAGCGGCTGTGCCTCAAGATGGATAGATTGAGCCTGTTCCGCAGCATGCACCATGGACGACAGAGCGAGCATGGAAGCCGCCCCTAAAAGAGCCTTGTAACGGCCCGCCTTATTTGTGCGCGTTTTAAAAATCTTGTCTCTCATTTAATGAGCCTCCCCAGTTTTACTTTCAGATGAAAGCCTGAACAGAAAGGCGGACTCCCCGCCAGCCGTTCTATCAGCCTTCATCGAATAGGGATTCTTCATCAAATTTTGTTCCCAACTTTTTCCACTTTTTTGAGAATTTTTTAAAATAGCCTTATATTTCAATAACTATTATTGATTATCCGGTTTTATAATCACCGCCTCGACAGTGCGCTCAATCCGCACAGGCTTGCTTCTGGCAAGGCCAGACAGCAATTGCTCTGATTGATCCGCCATAAAGCCCACTGTGATGCGCATATTGGCCAGAGACCTGTCTGCCAGCTGAATTTTCACCTCACGATATCTGTTCACCTCAGCCAGCACATCGCCCAGCGGTACATTGATATAGGAGAGAAAACCAGACTGCCAGGCAAGGTCCTGTTCCGCATCAAAGCTTTTAATCGCACTTAAGCCTTCTTTACCACGCGACAGAATTTTCTGGCCTGCCACCAGCTTCACCGGCACCTCATCTTTCCCGGCTACACTCACGGCCCCCTCGGCAACAGCCACCTGCACTGACCCCGCTGTTTTATGAACATCAAACGCGGTGCCCAACACATTCACCACTGTGTTCTCCACCTGCACAGAGAAGGGGCGGGCAGGGTCCACCACCACATCAAACAGCGCTCTGCCCTCTCTCATTTCCACAGAGCGAGCACCATCAGAAAAGCGGGGATGCACCACCGTCTGCGCCCCGAGCGTAACATGCGAGCCATCGGCCAGCACAAGCTGGCGAATTTCCCCGACACCGGTTTGGACCACCTGCTCCGTTGGCGCGCCGGTAAGGGCCTGCCATTGCCAGATGCCCACGGCCAGCAAAAGCACCGCTGCAATTGCAGCAACAATTTGATAGACCGGCCTTTGCCGCTGCCCTTTTTGATGATCAACAGGTTCATGGCCAGGAGAAGCCAAGGGCACCACCTCTGCCGGTTCTGAGGCCAACTGGACAGGGTAGGGCGCATCTGTGAAACCCATATCAATCCATAGCTGTTCTGCTTTGGCAAAGGCCGCCGGATGCGCGCGTGATTTTCCCATCCACGCCATGAATTTGGCATGGCCTTCCTCATCAGCATCGCCAGAATGCAGATAAATCACCCATTCATCCGCCTGACTATCAATCGGATGCTCGGCCCCGGCATGATCAAAATCCGGGGGTAGTAACATGCCTGCTTTGCTCTCAGCCATGGTGGCCTCCTGCCCGTTCACCCTGTTCAACAGCACGCCTGATGATATGCATCGCGGCCTTTAGCTGACGGGAAATTTCCGCCTTGCTCCAGCCGGTGGCCTCGGTGATTTCATCATAGGTCTGGCCCTCAATGCGGCTGCGGATAATAATCTCG
>JBNKGK010000258.1:0-5232 GCA_050289785.1 Kordiimonas sp. | reverse complement strand
AGCAAAAGCGGGGAGCAGCCCTTTTACGCTTTCCTATCTGGTGCCTAACGCTAGCTGGTCCCTTCTCACTGAAGCCAGCCTGCACAGCGCAAACAAACAACTGAGCCTCACGCAGGCAGCCATCGTGGAGCAAGAAAGCGGCGAAGACTGGCAAAATATAGAAATTTATCTTTCCAATTCCGCCCCGTCAGATGAGATTGGTCATACGGACCTATACTCCAGTTTCCTATACCCAGCCCCCAAAGAGGTGTTGATGCGCCAGATGAGTCCTGCTCCTCGACAAGAATTTTCTGAAAGGTCTGACCTGCAGGAAATTATTGTAACAGCGCAAAAGCGGCAGGTCGCTGTCATCTCGTCACAATTTGACCAGAAATATAAATTAGGTAGCAAGCTGACGTTACTAGCCGGACAGGAAGAAGAACGCTTTCTACTGACGCAGAGCAGCCATAAAGTTTCCCTGTCTGTGCGCGCCGTACCCTCATGGGAAGAAACAGCCTATCTCTATGCGGAAGGCATACTAGACGATATCCTGCCCGTTCAGGCACCGACCGTGAGGCTAACAAGAGATGGCCATTATGCGGGCGAAGGCATATGGCCTAGCCTGATCCCCGGAGAAAAAATCGCTCTGCCCTTTGGAGAGGACAAACTGGTGGCTATCGAGTTTACAGAACAGCCCGCCCAAGACGGCGATAAAGGCTTTCTCTCGAAGAAAACTGTTGAGCAAAAAAATTATCTGATGACCGTAACCAACCATCATGATGTGCCCTACAGCATTGAGGTTTATGATCAACTGCCTGTATCTGCCCATGAAGACATTACGGTCTCCACACTGAAAGGGGCTAGCAAACCCACAGAAAAAAATGTGGGTGAACAGCCCGGCATTCTGATGTGGCGTAAAAAGCTGGATGCCAGTGAAAGCTGGAACATCCAGCATAAATATCAGATTACTTACCCTGAGGGGCAACGCATCATCAGGAGAAGGCCATAAGCCTTCCTGCTACCTGCATGGCTGTTAGAAAATGGGGAGGTGGAGTTTTATATCATCAACCAGCGGGAACGACAGAATACACTGAAACAGGCCGTGCAATTAATAGTAAAGATCAGCCCTATAAATGAAAAACCACATTACACATCAGTGTAAGCATCAACTTTGGTTTCGTAAAAATAACAATTTTATTTTGGACAAGAAAACTTCACTGTCATAGTCTTTATATTTATTTGTTTTAACTTTAGAGAAATAATAAGGCTCGTTGCCCCATGTTTTCTCAAAAATCTTCAAACACTTCAAAAGTGCTGCAAATCCTTGTTTCTGCCGTCGCATTATTTGTGTTTGGAGCAGAAGCTTCTTCTGCTGAGCCAACGTCCGACAAAAAGAGTATTTTATACATTGCCACCCGGGAAGATATTCCGCCCTATGTACAAAATGATGCCTCATCGGGCCTGGAAATTGATCTGATCAGAGCTGTTTTTGCCAATACTGGCTATGATGTAAACTTTATCCAACTCCCTCGCATTCGTATGATACAGATGTTTGAAGAAGGCTCAGTAAACGGAGTCTCCACACAGAATATTCAGGTTTCCCCCAATTTTGGTTGTGCGACAGAAACCTATCTCACTCACCGCAATGTGGGGGCTACGCTTGCCTCCAGTGCCATCCATCTGCGTTCCCTTGATGATCTGGAGGGGCTTGCTGTTCTCTCTTTCAGTGGTGCCACGCGGTATCTGGGCTCTGAATTTGCATCAGCAACAAAAAAAAGCCGCAGGTACACTGAATCAGAACATCAACAAACCCATATCGAGCTATTGTATAAAAAACGATTCGATGTTGCGATTGGCGAAGAGTGGATTTTGCGCTTGATACAACGCAAATATTTTGACACGACAAGGGAGTACTGGCCACTTAAAATCCATTATATCATGCCCACCACACATTATGTGGCGCGTTTCCATGATCCTGCCGTTTGTGATGCTTTCAATAAATCTTATCATGACCTGGAAAAAAGAGAAAAAATTGCAGGCCTTATCAAGAAATATCGCACTCAGATCATGATTGAATCTCACTCATCAGCCATGTCGACCAACCACCTGCAGGCTGACCAACTATCAACCCGTTAAAAGCTGCTGTTTGGCCGCTTCAAAAACTCTATTTCCTCAGGAGTAGTTTGTCTGCCTAATATCTGATTTCTATGAGGATAACGACCAAAACGATCAATGATCGATTTATGGGCCACGGCAAACTCCAGACTATTCTTCAACTCAGGTGACCGGCTATACAGCTCAACCGACAGAGCCTGAATGAGCCTGTTTTCACTATGCATATAGGGCATATACAGAAAAGCCCTCATGATAGGCGCCAATTGGCGGTCCACACCTAAACGCACAGCCTCCTGCGCCAAAACCAAAGCGACCGGATCACTCTCAGAAGCTTTTGGCGTGTCACGAAACATATTTCTAGGAAACTGGTCGAGAATAAGTATTTCAGCCAACCGGCCAATGGCCCGTTCCCGCCATGGTGCCAATTCCCCCGTAACGGCTTTTTGATACACAGAAAGGAAGCGACGTTTCACCATCGCATCAAACTCTTTATCCTTCTGCCACCAGCTTTCAGAGCCAGCTTCAACGAACCAGAAATAGATAATATCATCGCTCAGCATATCGCCGCCCCTATGTGCCCGCCAGTAATTCTCTACTCAAGCTTTCCACACGATCCGCCAACACGGCTATAACCGTATCGTCAGCGGGCGTTGCCTTCCCCTCTTGGCTATATAACACAAAAGTTTCTGCACCATTCAGTCCAAACCGGCGACTGCCACCGAAATTATACCCACCCCCAAAAGCAACACCTTTCAAAGATTCGGGTACCCTGCTTTGATTCATGAAACAAGATAAAGCCCCAGAAGTAATACTCCCTAACGCCACAACAGAAACGGACCTTCCCATCAACTCATCACGGTGCTGTTGGTAATAATGCTGCGCTCCCATATGTCCCACACATCCCCCAGTGGTAATAACCAAGCGTATATCGGAATTCTCTGGCATATGTCGCCATAAGGCAGTTGCAGCCGCAACCTGAGCAGCAACTGCCCCGTCAAGACAACCACATCCTTTTTCATATCCATAGAAACAGGCAAAGAGACCGTAGAGCAGGATAAGCGCTCCAGCCAAATATTGCACAGCGGAGGGAGCAGAAACCCCAACAAGAAATAATAAAGGTACGATCAGACTAATGATCAAAGCGCTGAAAGCTGGATAGTGCCACGTCTTTGACTGCAAATGCAGCTGATCAGTATACAGGGCTGAGCGGGTGTCAAGATTAGCCAAAAGAATAAGTACCTGATCCCCGCTTCCCTTTTTTGCCACCAAGTTAGCTGTGGTCATATTGCTACCGAGCCAGGAAAGCGGGGAGCCAAAGCCATATAGAAAGGCCAGATAGCTCAGGGAAAGAATAAAACTGGCCACAAAAGCAAACCGTGGCACCCTATCAGCCATCAGAACAGCGCCCACCAGGCCTATAATCGTGACACAGATAAACAGCCTGGCAGATGAGGGCATCACAAAACCCTCTTCCTGCACGGAAACACCATACTCCCCGGTAAGGCGTGCCATCAGGGCTTCCCGGGCTTCTGTTTCCGCGTCACTGCCAACAGGACGTTTGGGCCATTCTTTCAGCATTTCACAAATTTCAGGTGCCTGAATGGGCATCGGCTATCCCTCTGCAATAGTCTTCTTCAATTAACTTAGCTTTTTTATCTTACAAATTGAAGCAAGCTCCGTTAAACAGGCGGAAAATGAAGGCTTGTAATTTAGATGACACAGAAAACAGATAAAGTAGTTCATATCGTCGGTGGCGGGCTCGCGGGGTCAGAAGCTGCATGGCAGGTGGCCAATATGGGTGTGCCTGTTATCGTTCATGAAATGCGCCCAGTCAGGAAAACTGATGCCCATCATACTGAACACCTTGCTGAACTGGTTTGCTCCAATTCCTTCCGCTCAGATGATGCAGAAAATAATGCGGTAGGCCTATTACATGAGGAAATGCGCCGCATGAATTCCCTCATTATGGCAGCTGCAGAACGCCATAAAGTGCCGGCTGGTTCTGCCCTCGCTGTGGATAGGGGTCATTTTTCTGAAGATGTTACAGCCACGCTGGCGGCTCATCCTCTTGTCACCATTGAACGGAGCGAAATTGCAGGCCTGCCCCCCAAAGAATGGGACAATGTGGTTGTGGCCACAGGCCCGCTCACGTCACCAGCTCTATCGTCAGCTGTGCTGGAACTTTGTGGGGAAGATGGCCTGGCCTTCTTTGATGCCATTGCCCCGATTGTCTACAAGGAAAGTATCAATTTCGACATTGCCTGGTTCCAAAGCCGGTATGACAAAGGGGACGGGGCTGATTATATCAACCTGCCCATGACCAAAGATCAATATTACGCTTTCATTGAAGCCCTGCTTGAGGGTGAGAAAACAGACTTTAAAGAATGGGAGAAAGATACCCCCTATTTTGAAGGCTGCATGCCTATTGAAGTGATGGCCGAACGAGGGCCGGAAACTTTACGCTTTGGCCCTATGAAGCCTGTTGGCCTCAAAAGCCCACATACTGATGAAAAACATTATGCTGTGGTGCAGCTCAGGCAGGATAACAAGCTTGGCACGCTCTATAATATGGTTGGTTTTCAGACCAAGCTGAAATACGGCGAGCAAGGCCGCATTTTCAAACAGATCCCCGGCCTTGAGGAGGCGCAGTTTGCCCGGCTCGGTGGTCTGCATCGCAATACCTTTATCAACAGCCCCAAGGTGCTTGATGGCCTCTTGCGGATGAAAGCAGACCCGCGCCTGCGGTTTGCGGGCCAGGTAACAGGCGTTGAAGGCTATGTGGAAAGTGCTGCCATGGGGCTTATCTGCGGGCGTTTTGCTGCTACTGAGCAACTGGGTAGCACCCCACTGCCCCCACCAGAAACAACGGCTTTTGGCGCGCTGATTAACCACATCACAGGGGGAGCCGACGCTAAGACATTCCAACCCATGAATGTTAATTTTGGCCTGTTCCCACCACTTGCAGGCAAGGTGCATAAAAAAGCGCGCAAACCTGCCATGAGCAAACGCGCGCTAGATGATCTGGAAACGTGGAAAGAAAACCTTGCCTAAGCGAGGCTTTCAACGAGCTACTTGTTTTTATACTTTTTGAGGCGGCCACTACGGTAGTCGCCCATGGCATCTTCAACGCTGCTCAGG
>JBNKGK010000257.1:0-5260 GCA_050289785.1 Kordiimonas sp. | reverse complement strand
TCAGCGCTTTCTTGAACGTGAGCAAAATGATGCCGACCTTGTGGAAGGGGGCATCAGCCCGGAGAGAGCGCTCATGGCGAAGGATCAGGTAGTGGCAGTGGCTGAAGGACTGGTGGCCCTGACGGAGCAGCAACGCGAAATCATCATACGCAGCCGTGTGCTTGGCCAGACCTACGTTCAGATCAGCGAGGAAACAGGCTGGACGGTGCCTACCATTTCCCGCCATTTCATTGCAGCCCTGAAGGTGTTGCGTCAGGCGAGAGAAAAGGGAGATGAGGTATGACACAGGCACATATGCACATGCTTGATATCCCAACAGGGAAAGAGGGCAGCCCGGCTGACCAGGCGGATGAATGGCTGGCGTATCTTTATTCCGGTTTGGCCACAGCTGAAGGTGAAGCAGCCTTTTCTGCGTGGTTCAAAAAGTCAGAGCAGAACAGAGCCGCGTGGCAGCAAGCAGATGAGGGCTGGCAGTCGATCGACGCCGCCGTTGCCCCAGAGGCCGTGCCTGTGCCGAATAATATTGGCGTGGCGGTTGAAAGCCCGGTGGTGCCTTTAAAGCAGCCGATGTACCGGAAGGTTATGGTCTTTGCCTCACTTGCTGCGTCTTTCCTGGTCGCAGCGATCCTGTGGCAAAACAGTTTCAAAAGCCCTGCAAAAATTAATCACTACACCAGCCAGACAGGGGAAATAAAAACCGTGGAACTGGCTGATGGATCCCGCATTACGTTGGGGGGCGCTTCGGCCCTGATGACCGTTTTCTCAGAGGGGGAGCGGCAAATAGAGTTAACACGGGGCGGCGCTTATTTTGATGTTGCGGCGGATAGCGCGCGACCCTTCACTGTTCGTTCGGGTGATACGGAAGTGCGGGTTTTGGGCACAGCCTTTGATATGGCGCATAGCGAAGAAGGGGTTCGCGTGGCTGTGGCGGATGGCCGTGTGGAAGTGCGGGCCGCCGAGGGGGCTGCGAAACAGCGCTCTTCATTACAGTTAACACCGGGCCAAAAGCTGTTCGTGGAAAGCGGTGGCAGATTTGGGGATGTGCAGGCCTTTGAGGTGGATCATGCCTTCACCTGGCGCACTGGCATGTTGCAATATTATGCTGAACCTCTCGCCCATGTGGTGGAAGAAGTGAACAGATATCGCACCAATAAAATTCTGTTGGCCAGTGAGGAGCTTGGTAAAACGCGCATCACCATTTCCATGCCTGCGGATCAGACGAACCTGTTGATCACGGGCCTTCTGGCCACCAAACCTGTGGAGATTGAAGATACGGTTGCCGGTACACTGATCCGCGAAAAACAGCGGGAAAATGCTGGCTTGGAAAATTAATTTAAGAAATTTTCGATAATTTTGAGAATCTCTCAGCCCTGAGGCGACGTATCATATGAGGGCTGACAGGGAAGTGGTGGAGATAGCGATATTATGACCCTGACTTTCTGTCACCTTCATGTGAAAATCATGTTGTGAAGGGGAGAAAACAATATGGCACGTTTTAGAAAAACGGGCTCTGCTGCTCAGCAGGAAAAATACAGAAAATTTGGCACGGCAGTATCATTGGCGGCGCTGTTATTGGGTGCGGCCCCGATGGAAGCGGCTTTTGCGGCAGGTGATAATAGCACAATGGTCGTGATTGAAAGCCAGCCTCTTGAGGCGGCAGTTCTGTCACTTTCCCGCCAGACAGGGGCGGCTATTTATGTGCCGTCAGAACTGGCTGAAGGTAAAACAGTTGGGGCCTTCAAGGGCATGATGAAGGCAGAAGACGCGTTGGTGCAGTTGCTAGCAGATACCAGCCTCACCTACCGCCGCAACAGCGACGGCAGCTTTGTGATCACAGCGGAGGTAGAGGAAGACACTGCGAAGGCGGATAGTGCAGGTGAAGCTTCCTTTGTGCTGGAAGAGATTATTGTAACTGCTCAAAAACGCAGTCAGAATGTTCAGGATGTGCCTCTTGCTATCTCAACTTTTAGTGCGGCCACTATGGAAGCGCGAGGTGTTTCATCTGCTGAAGACCTGCAGTTTTCTGTTCCTGGGTTAACTATTGGCGTTACCACTTATGGTCAGGCTCAGGTTACTATCCGTGGGGTGGGGAGTGAAAACCTGGTGTCTGGGGGGGATCCTGGGGTTCCCATGCATATTGATGGCCATTATATGCAGGCCCCTGTTTATATGCTGCGAGATATGCTCGATGTGGAGCGCGTAGAAGTTTTACGTGGCCCGCAGGGTACACTTTATGGCCGTAATGCAGTTGGTGGTAGTGTGAATATTATCACTAAAAGACCAACAGAAGAGCTTGAAGGAAAAATTTCTGCTGATGTTGGTAACTATAACAAGCTTGCCCTTCAGGGGGTTCTTAGTGGCCCATTAGGTGAAGGTTTTCGCGGGCGAGCAGCTTTTGCTAGTGAAAAACGAGGTGGATATATCACCAACATTAGTAATGGTGACGATAGTCTGCAGAATTCTGACTATAAAAGCCTGAGGGTTGCGTTTGAATATGATCTGTCTGATACAGCAGAGCTGTATTTTGGTGGATATTATTATAATGACCACAGCAACCCACCACCGAAGCGTTTAGGTAATGAGTTTTTGCCGTCAACGGGTGTTTATGCTGGGTTTGTCACGCCGGGAACTGTAAACATCTCCTCTGGTAACCCTTTTCTTGTCCGTAACAATTTTCATTCCTTTGGTAGAGACCGTGCTGCGGGTGTCTTTGTGGATTTGGATTGGGATTTGGGGTCGGTTATTTTTCGTTCACTCTCAGCGTATAATGATACCGGTACAAAACTGGATGTGGATAATGATGGTAGCGATTTAGTGGATTCCAATCTTCATGGGGTCACAGACTATGAGACTTTCAGCCAGGAACTCCAGCTCCTGTCAAATTCTGATAGTAGTCTGAGTTGGGTGTTTGGCCTGTTTTATTATGAAGAAAAGTCCATATGGGATCTGCTGCTATATACAGCTGATCGATCTGTTGAGTTTGGCCAATCCGGCGAGTTAAGTTCCAAGTCATATGCTGCTTTTGGTCAGGTGGATTATGCCGTAACTGAGCAGATCGAACTGGTTGGTGGGCTACGCTATACCCGAGACGAAAAAGAGATGTACCGCACACTTTTTTACTATGTTAATGGCGGAACCATCATTCCATTCAGTAATTCAACTTTTGATGATGCTTGGGAGGAAGTAACCTGGAAGCTGGGAATTAATTATCATGTGAATGATAATATGATGCTCTATAGCTCATGGTCTAAAGGGTATAAAGCGGGCGGTTTTAATGCTGGGGCACTAAATGCTGTTGGCTATAAACCGGAAATATTGGACGCTTATGAAGCTGGTATAAAAAGCGAGTGGCTGGACAGGCGGTTACAGCTTAATATGGCTGCGTTCTATTACGACTATAAGGATAAGCAGGAGTTTAAAATATTTGCGGAAGGTTCAGGCGCTGATTTTTCCGGAATTACAAATGCTGCTGCTGCCACGGTAAAAGGTGTTGAGGCTGAAATGGTTGCGATACCGATGACAGGGCTAACCTTTGATATGGCTATAGGGTGGCAAGATGCCAGGTATGACGAATTTCTCTCACAGGATCCCACAAGAGCAGATCTTGGGAATTTGGATCTTACAGGGAATTACCTCACCCGTGCGCCAGAATGGAAATTCCATTTGGGAGGGCAATATGAATGGTCTGTTGGTGATATGGGCACTGTTACCGCCCGAGTTGATTATGCTTGGGAAGATGAGGTTTTCTTCCGAGCCTTTAACGCGGATATAGACAGGCGGGGTTCCTATGACCGTATTAATTTGAGGCTGAGTTGGGAAAGTGTGGGCGCAGACTGGAAAGTAGAAGCTTATATGCTGAATGCTGAAAATGATGTTACTCAGTCTAACGAGGCTGTGGCTTCTGCATCGTTTGGTTTTGGCGAAAATGCCAAATATTTTGATCCACGTACTTATGGTATCAAAGTTACTCATCGGTTTTAGTGGGGAAAATATTACTATCCAATCACTTATGGGCCGCGTTTTGCGGCCCCGTTTTTTGTACGCTACCAATTTTCCAATCTTTTCATTCCCTTGTGGCATCCATCATAAATGCTGTTATGGTAAAGGCGTCCCCATTGGCTGGATGTATCAGCAGGAGAAACGTGATGAAGATTGGTGTTTTAACAAGTGGGGGGGATGTGCCGGGGTTGAATGCCTGCATCAGGGCCATTGTGCATGAGGCAGACAGGCATGGCTGGGATGTGGTGGGCCTGCGCCGTGGGTGGCACGGGCTTTTAAACCTTGATCCGGATAATCCGATAGAGGATTTGAGCGAGCTTGTGATCCCGCTCACTAAAAATTCCACACGCGGTATCGAAAACCTTGGTGGTACCATTTTACACACATCGCGCATCAATCCGATGGAAATGAAAAAGCAGGATGTGCCCGCTTTTCTGCAGGGCAGCCGCCATGTGGAAGAAAAAGAGAATTATACAGATTGCACCACCCATATGGAGCGGGTGCTGGCGCATTTGGGCTTGGATGTGTTAATCCCCATAGGGGGGGATGGCTCGCTCAGGTTTGCGGCGCATCTGAGTGATCAGGGTTTCCCGCTCGTCAGTATCCCCAAAACCATGGATAATGATGTGTTTGGCACCGATTATTGCATTGGCTTCAGCACTTGTGTGACCAGAAGTGTGGACTGCATTAACACCATCCGCACGTCGGCAGACAGCCATGAGCGCATTGCGGTGATAGAGCTGTTTGGCAGACACAGCGGCGAGCCAGCCCTGCTTGCGGGCCATATCGCCTCTGCTGACCGGGTGCTGATCCCCGAAGTGCCGTTTGATGTGCAAAGCTTTACAGACCTTGTGGTGGAAGACAGGCGGCAAAACCCGCGTAATTACAGCATCGCCGTGGTGGCAGAAGGGGCGCACCCCACAGATGGCGATATCCTCTATGGCGGCGTAACAGATGTAACCGGCCGGGCCCGGCTTGGTGGCATTGGCCGTAACCTCGCGAAAAGCATCAGTGAACGCAGCGGGGTGGATGTGATTAACCAGTCTCTTGCTTATCTCCTCAGAAGTGGGGAACCTGACGCGCTGGACAAACTGGTGGCCACATCCTTTGGTACCCTCGCCGTACAGGCCATTAAAGGGGGCGGCACTGGCACGATGACAGCTATCAGAAACGGTATATACCAGCTTGTGGATGCGGAAAGCTGCATGCAGGGTGAAAAGCGGGTGAGTGTGGAGTTTCTGTACGATTCCAAATTGTATCG
>JBNKGK010000256.1:0-5314 GCA_050289785.1 Kordiimonas sp. | reverse complement strand
CCCGCCAACTGGTGAAAAAAACAGGGCTGACAGCGCCCCAACTTATTGTCATGCAGTCGCTTAAAAAACACGGCCAAACCTCCCCCAGCGTTATTGCCAGGGAGGCAGCCCTAAGTCAGGCAACTATTACCTCCATTATGGACCGGCTAGAAAAAGCAGGCCTGATAAAACGAGAAAAAAGCACCACAGACAAAAGAGTGGTCCTTGTCTGTCTAACACCTGAAGGCCTGCAGCGGATGGAGGCCGCTCCTGAACTGTTGCAGGAAGGTTTTATGCGGCACTATCGGAAACTGGAGGACTGGGAGCGCTCCATGCTCGTCAGCGCCCTTCAAAGAGTGGCAACCATGATGGACGCCGAAGAGCTGGATGCCTCACCCATTCTCGATATTGGCGAGATCGGGAAATAGCTAAACTATCCGTCTGTAAGACAGGGCTTCGGCGATGTGTGGGGTGGAGATCGTCTGTTCTCCGGCCAGATCAGCGAGGGTGCGGGCCACGCGCAGAACGCGGTGATACCCACGGGCGGAAAGGCGCATGCTATCTGCCGCGCGGGTGAGAAGCGCAAGTCCATCCGCGTCAGGCGTAGCCACTTTCTCCAAGAGTTCGCCATCAGCATAGGCGTTAATGCGCACACCCGCGGGTGCATCCTTATACCGTTCTGTCTGAACTTCTCTCGCCCTGATCACCCGCTCCCGCACCGTAGCTGAATCCTCCCGCGCGGGCGGCAAGCTCAGGTCAGCGGCAGAAACAGCGGGCACGTCCACATGCAGATCAATCCGGTCATACAAGGGGCCGGATATCCTGTTCTGATAATCCATCGCACATTTTGGCGCCCGGCCACAGGCCCTGCTTTCCTCAGAAAGCCAGCCACACTTGCAGGGGTTCATCGCCGCAATCAGCTGGAAACGGGCTGGATAACTGATATGGGCCATGGCACGCGCTATCACCGCTTTGCCGCTTTCCAGCGGTTGCCTCAAAGCTTCCAGCGCCGGGCGGGAAAACTCCGGCAGTTCATCCAGAAACAACACCCCGCCATGAGCAAGAGACACCTCGCCCGGCCGCGCCTTTGTGCCACCCCCAATCAGGGCGGCCTGACTGGCCGAATGATGGGGACTTCTGTAGGGGCGCACCCTGCTGATACGTCCACCCGCCAACCCACCAGCAACAGAGGCGATCATGCTGGTCTCCAGCGCTTCTTCTGCTGTCATAGGCGGCAGAATGGAAGGCAGGCGAGCCGCGAGCATGGACTTGCCCGAGCCCGGCGGGCCCATCATTAGCATGGTGTGGCCACCCGCTGCGGCAATTTCAATTGCGCGTTTTGCTGTCTCCTGGCCCTTAATATCCTTCAGGTCGGGCAAGGCCTGCTCTGGCTCCGCGAGTTTAGCCTCAGGCGGCATTAACACTTGTGTGCCACGGATATGATTAATGAGCGCCAGAAGGCTGATGGGGGCCATAACCACCAGGCCCTCACCTGCCCAGGCCGCCTCGCCGCCACAGACATGCGGGCAGATAAACGCATGATCCCGCCCATGGGCATGAATAGCCGCAGGCAAAACACCCGCCACTGAGCGGATGGAGGCATCCAGCCCCAGTTCACCCATCACAACGGTTTCCGCCACGGCGTCCCCCGGCAGCACATCCATCGCCACCAGAATAGCAAGGGCAATGGGCAGATCATAATGGCTGCCTTCTTTCGGCAGGTCAGCAGGCGAGAGATTGACCGTTATCCGCTCCGCCGGAAGTGAAAGACCAATGGCAGAGAGGGCAGAGCGAACCCGCTCCCGCGCTTCGCTCACCGCCTTATCCGGCAGACCTACCACCGTAAAGGTGGGGATGCCCCGCGCAATTTGTACCTGCACTTCCACAGGCCGGGCCTCTATGCCCTCAAAAGCAACGGTTTGAACAGATGCAACCATAAACCCTCATTTCACCATCAGAGGATAAAGTGGCGGCATTTTCAGGAAGAATCAAGCGCCCAAACCTAAAAATGTTCTTTTTTTGTTCTTTATTATGAAGTTTCGCCCAAAAGCAGCAATAATTGGTCCAGCTGCTCGCTGTTCAATCGCCCGATGCGGCGAGAAAGGATGTTCACCGCCTGTGTGGCCCGCGAATCAAGGCCAGAGGTATCGATGGTCACTTTGGGTTTGGAAAAATGAGCCAAATCCTTCAAGTCTTCCGCCTCATCCCAGATAAGACCGAAATATTGAATAACTTTTTGAATGAAAGCCCAGGAAGGTGCCCCGCGTTTGCCATGCTCCAGCGCAGAAAGATAAGCAGGCGACACATCCAGCGCTGCCGCCATGTCTGCTTGGCTGACCCCTTTTTTCGCCCTAAGGGCTCGCATTTTCTCACCAAAGGGTGTCATTTTCTTTTACTCCCCGGTATGCGCTTGCGTAGCAGGATATAAAGTGCCCCTTCACCGCCGTGGCCCTGAGCCGCTGAGCCATAAGACTGAATGAAAGGCTTTATTTCCGCACTTTCCAGCCACAAGGGCACCATGCGTTTTAACACACCCCCAAATTGTTCAAAAGAGGCACGAGTGCGATAGGCCACCGGCACGTCTGCTGCCGTTTGGGAAAAGCGCTTGCCGCCCTTGCCTGTCACCACCAGCACCGCCTTTGCCCCACGCTGCACCGCATTTTCAATAGTACGGCGGAGGGCGGCATAAGCCTGATCCTGCGTCATGCCGTGCAGATCCACAGAAACATCCATGTCCATATGGCCTGCCGCCAGACGGCGACGGGTTTTCCTGTCAATCCGAGTATCAGGAGCCGGGCTTTCCTTCACAAACCATTCAAGCGGCAAGGCCCTGTGTGGCCGCGCTGTGGCTTGCTGTCGGACTGGTGGCAGGGCCGGGGCTGGTGGTCTGTCCCCCAGAGGGCGCACAGTTTTTTTGACAGCCTCCCATAAGGCCTGATCCTCGCTGCTTAGCTTGCCCTTGCGGTCTTTCAAGAGCCTTCCTCCACCGCCTTTGCGGCCAGTGCTTTGGGTAGAAGAAGCCAGTAACGACCGCTATTGGCCATCCGGCCCGCAATCTCTTCCGCCTCATGACCAAAACCCCAGAACACATCACCGCGGATTTCACCGTTGATGGCACCGCCCGTATCCTGCGCTACCATCAGGTGGTTAAAGCTGAGAGGCTCTACCCCATGGCCTTCCGGGTTTGGGTAAGTGGTAGAAAGCCAGATGGGCGCATGGAGCGGCAGGTGTTGGCGGTCCACCGCCAGAGATCGGCGACCCGTAAGCGCCACCCCGGCAGAACCGATGGGACCATCACTATCTGAAAGCATTCTAAAGAAAATAAAGGAGGGGTTAGTATGCAAAATCTCTTCTGCCTGCTCGGGGTTTTCAGATAGCCAGCCACGTATAGCCTGCATGGACATATCTTCTGGCGGCACAGCCCCCATGGCAATCAGCCGCCTGCCAATAGCATAATAGGGGTGGCCATTTTGCCCGGCATAACCCACGCGCAACAGCCTGCCATTTTCCACACGCCCGGCAATGCGCCGCCCTTTCAAGTCTGGCCTGAACGCCCCCAACTCTACACTCACTAAATTATCGGGTTTGGCATAGAGCGGCACATGATAACGCTCTGTTTGCACCTCACTACCGTTCAGAAGGGTTTCATAATAGCCCGTAAAAGTGCCCTGTACTTCACCGCTTAGCGATACGGCAAGGGGTGTGAAATAACGGGTCAGGGTTTCCCTGAGCTGGTTGTCACTGTTAATGAGCAGGATTTCCCCACAGGGCTCATACCAATCAAGCGCCTTGCCACCAATCTTAGCACCTGGGATGCGCCGTTTAGGGGGCAGGGTGAGAATACGATCACAGCTTTTTTGCAAAGCGGGCAGAGCAGCGATTAGTTGATCAGATTGCCAGCCGGGAAGCTCCTCAAACGCTACCGTTTCAAATCTCAGGCCAACCTTTTCACCCCGTAAAAGGAAAAGCGCTGCCAGGAAGGGCAGCGCCAGAAAAAGCATAAAGCCAACACATTTTCCTGCAAAGCGCAGCATCCTCAGCCAGCCCGGGTAGCCACCAGCATCCAGCTTGGGTCTTTGGATTTGGTATCGCGGGCGAAGGTCCACCTGTCATTCACTTCCACAGCGTCTGACACATTGCCTTCCACCACTTTGCCATCCTTATCGCGGGTGATAGCAATAATTTCAGCCTTCAGTTGCACAGCCAGTTCTGCTGTTTTATCAAGCAACTGTGCACCAACAAGTTTGGCATCCAGCACATCCAGAAGCTTGTTTTCAAGCACATGGCCTTTTTCTTCCCGCGCTGAAAGCGCAGACTCAAACTGGGCATAGACCTGCTCATCCAGCATATCCTTCAGGGTTTCCCTGTCCCCCGCCCAGAAAGCCTCCAAAATCATGCCATAGGCAGTTTGAGCGCCGGCCAGGAAATCAGGAAGGTCAAAAGAGCGATCAGCGTGGCTGATAGCGTCCAACCCTTTTTGCACTTCAGGATCACCAACAAAAACAGGGGCTGGCTGCTCTGGCTCAATATCCACAACCTCGGGCTCTGATACCGAACCATCACGGTAAGACGTCGGGGCAGGCCGCGCCGCAGGGGGCAGGGGTTCATTTCCTGTCTTTTTTCCAAGCTCTGACCGCAACCTTAAAAGGATGAAACCAGCTACCAGTGCCAGTAAAACAATTTCAAACATTCGTCTTATGCAACCTGTCTTCTCGGGCTCAAACCCATTTAATTTCGCCTGCAGGCATTGAACCTGCACCTCTTCATACCCTAATAGATAAGGAGATTGGAGCGAAAGAACAAGAAATGCCGATAATTATCCTGTTATTGATTTTAGCGATCCCTGTGGTGGAGCTGTCGATCCTGATCGACATCGGCGGGGAAATCGGTGCACTGAGTACCGTAATGCTGTGCCTGCTAACCGCCGGTATCGGGCTTTCACTGGTGCGCCTGCAAGGGATTCGTGTGTTTCAGGACATGCAGGCAGCCGCCAGAAAGGGGGAGGCCATTGGCCCAAGCCTGATTCATGGTTTCTTTCTGCTGATTGCTGGCATCTTCCTATTCATTCCGGGTTTTGTCACAGATTTTATTGGCGCTTTATTGCTGTTGCCGCCTGTCCGCCTTGCGCTTGGCAAGATGGGAGCCGCCCATATCATTGTGAAAAACAGATCAAAAAAGCATCCTGGGGAGGATGTGACCATCATCGAGGGAGAATATTACGAAGCAGACTCGC
This sequence comes from Kordiimonas sp., assembly GCA_050289785.1. Lineage (GTDB taxonomy): Bacteria > Pseudomonadota > Alphaproteobacteria > Sphingomonadales > Kordiimonadaceae > Kordiimonas. The sequence continues at coordinate 102 of JBNKGK010000256.1, read as the reverse complement.
GGGAAAAAGACTATAACGAGTTACCAAAAAACTAGAAATTCATCATAAAACGAAGATGATCAGCCTCTAGCTGCAAAAAAACCGCCCCGGAAGAAGAAAAGC
>JBNKGK010000255.1:0-5323 GCA_050289785.1 Kordiimonas sp. | reverse complement strand
TGATAATGAGGTTGGCGAGCAAAATGGTGATAAAGGCAGAGACAACGGCGTTTGTGGTTGCTTTGCCTACGCCTTGTGCTCCCCCCCGGCTATAATAGCCATGATAACTGCCCATCAAGGCAATGAAAAAGCCGAAGACAGCGGCTTTAACCAGAGAAGACACGATGTCACTCTGCTCCAGGAAGTCCGCTGTTACTTGCAGGTATGTGTGGGCGTTTAGCCCTAGCTTGGCTGTGCCGATAATATAGCCGCCCAATACCCCAATAATATTGGCTACAATTACGAGGAGGGGCAGGGTGAGCACTGCGGCAATCAACCGTGGCACTACCAGATATTTATAGGGGTCAGTTGAAAGGGTAATGAGAGCATCGATCTGCTCCGTTACCCGCATAGTGCCAAGCTCAGCGGCCATGGCAGAGGAAACACGGCCAGCCACCATTAATCCACCAAGAACAGGCCCCAGTTCACGCACAATGGCAATCACAACCACACCAGGCACCACAGATTCGGCATTGAAGCGGGTACCGCCCACAAAAATCTGTTGAGCAAGAGCTGCCCCGGTGAAAAGGGCGGTAAGCCCCACAACCGGCAGGCTGTTATAACCAATCAGCAGCATTTGTCGGCCAATCAGGCCGAAATAAAGGGGCGGCCTGACAATATGGCTGACGGCATGACTGGCGAAGATGGACAAACGCCCAATATCCGTCAAAAAAGAGAGAAATACATGCCCGACAATTGCAAGTGGGTTTTTCACTAAACTTCCCGTATGTTTCCTGTATGTTCTATTCGCTTATACTCTATAGCGTGTAACGCGCAGAGATAGAAAAGAAAAGTGGCGATTTAGTGCCTGGCCGAGAAGATTAACGGATTTCCCATATGGAACCCTATTTACCCGTGAAGTTTGCAGGCCTTTTTTCAAGGAAGGCCTGAATGCCTTCTGCCGCATCTTTGCTCCGGCCCAAGTGTCGTTGCACCATAGCTTCTGCCTGAAGCTGTTCAGCATAGCTATTGTGAATACTCGCTTTTAAGAGCGATCTGATCCCAGAGTATGATTCTGTCGGTCCCTTGGCCAGTCTGGTTCCGAGGGCAGTTGCTGTATCCATAAGAGAGGCATCATCCACCACATCATGAATCATGCCCCAATCCAATGCTTTTTCGGCGGGTAACTTTTCTCCAAGCATCATTAAAGAGCGTGCTCTGGCTTCACCAATCAGACGGGGGAGGATAAAACTGCTGCCACAATCTGGTGCGAGGCCAATATTCACAAAAGCCTGAAGGAAATAAGCTGACCGGGCTGCAACCACAAAGTCAGTCGATAAGGCAAGCGCCATGCCCGCACCGGCTGCAACACCATTGACGGCAGTAATGGTTGGCATTTTAAGTTCTGCCAGTTCCAAAAGAAAAGGATGATAGCCTTCAATCAGACTACTACCCGCATCAGTATTAATGCTGCTAGAGTCAGCGAGATCAGCGCCCGCGCAAAAACCTTTGCCAGCGCCCGTGATTAAAAGGGCTCTTGTTTGAGAGTTTGGAGAGCCTATTTGCCTAAGCACTGTAGCAAATTCTTTTTTCAACTTATCGTTAAAAGCATTTAAGCGCTCTGGTCTGTTAAGAGTGATAACAGCCAGATGATCTTCCTGTGATAAAGTTAGTGCTTCAAAATCAGACATTGCGGACCTCCCAAAGACATCTGAGCCTTATGTAGCACCGCTAGGCCTGTTGGCAAGTAACTGTAAAGCTTACTTTTTCCTTGATTCTATTGGCTGAGCCAGGAAAGCAGGCATATGAGGGCCCATGCCAATGAAAGGTTCTTTAGGCATATCGTCAGGTGCCATTTCAATTTTGACGTTACGGCCCGTTGATGATTCATGACGCCGATTGCTGCGGCCACTAGGGCGTTCTTCCCGTTTTTCGCGCTGTGGTTTGTCCAGAGAAAAATCTTTGGAAGGCTCCAGTTTTCTATCAATAATTTTTTCTATAGCTTCAAGATACTTCTTATCATCCTTGGATGATGTCGTAATTGTGTAAGCTGTGCCTTTTCTGCCAGCGCGACCGGTGCGGCCAATGCGGTGCACATAATCTTCAGCATGGCTGGGGACATCAAAATTAAATACATGGCTAACGGCAGGAACATCAAGGCCACGGGCTGCAACGTCAGAGGCCATAAGAAGTTGAACTTCATTCTTCTTAAACTGGTTAAGAACGGCGAGGCGCTCACTCTGTTCCATGTCGCCATGTAGCTGACCAACACTGAACCCATGGCGTTTTAGAGAAGAATAGACTTCTTTCACATCCCGTTTACGGTTGCAGAAGATAATGCCATTTTTTACATCTTCAGTTTTCAATAGCTGCCTGAGGGCCATTCGCTTTTCGCGGGCACCAACAGAAATAACTTTCTGTTCGATTGTCTGGGCAGTTGAAGAAGCGCGGGCAATTTCAATTTTTCTTGGGTCGTTCAGAAACTGCTTGGTCAGCCGCTGAATTGGTGGGGGCATTGTCGCAGAGAAAAACAGTGTCTGGTGCTGTTTTGTTATGCGCTCGCATATCTTCTCAACATCTGGGATGAAACCCATGTCCAGCATTCTGTCAGCTTCATCCACCACCAGAATATCAATGCCGTTTAGAAGCAGTTTCCCGCGTTCAAAATGGTCCAGAAGGCGGCCAGGGGTTGCAATCAAAACATCCACGCCGCGATCCAGCAACTTTTCCTGATCAGAAAAGTTTACGCCGCCAATCAACAAGGCCATGGTGAGCTTATGGTTTTTCCCGTATTTCTCAAAATTTTCCGCAACCTGCGCTGCTAGCTCACGAGTGGGCTCAAGAATAAGGGATCGAGGCATACGTGCCCGTGCACGGCCCTCAGAGAGAATATCAATCATCGGCAGGGTGAAAGAAGCCGTCTTACCTGTACCCGTTTGCGCGATGCCCAGTATATCACGCCCCATCAGCACCTGTGGAATTGCTTGCGCCTGAATAGGCGTAGGTTCACTGTAACCTGAATCGGCCACAGTCGTTAACGTTGCTTCACTTAACCCTAGGAGGTCGAAACCCATTCGTTTGTTACCAATCATATTGATCTATAAATTGGCCGCAGCATAGAATTCGCGCCGCTAAAGTCAATGCGGGATGCGCACAAACGTTTAAAAAAGCTGTATATGGGGCCTGTTAGATGTCCAGTTCATCGACAGATGCGGCATTATCACGGATAAAATCAAAGCGTTTTTCCGGTTTTTTACCCATTAAATCGTCAACAAGGCGATTCACTTCTGCACGATCTGCATACTCTGGTGGCAGGGTTACCCTAAGCAAGGTTCTGTTTTTCGTGGCCATGGTTGTTTCTTTAAGCTGGGCAGGTGGCATCTCACCGAGGCCTTTAAACCGGCTTATTTCAACTTTGCCTTTGCCTGGGAATTCTGTGGCCATGAGTTCGTCTTTATGAGCGTCATCACGGGCATAGAGAACCTTCCCGCCTTTCGCGATTCTATAAAGTGGAGGCTGGGCGAGGTATAACCTGCCATCCTTCACCAGTTTTGGCATCTCCTGAAAGAACATGGTCATCAAGAGGGTCGCAATGTGAGCTCCGTCCACGTCAGCATCGGTCATGATGATAACTTTTTCATATCGGAGGGCATCACCATTATAATTATCACGGGCACCACAGCCAAGGGCCAGAGTCAGATCCCGAATTTCCTGATTGGCGGCGATTTTATCTCTGGTAGCGGAGGCAACGTTCAGTATTTTACCGCGTATTGGCAGAATGGCCTGTGTTTTACGGTCCCGTGCCTGTTTTGCGGACCCACCAGCAGAATCACCTTCCACAATATAGATTTCGGTGCCTTCTGATGTATCGTTGGAACAGTCTGTCAGTTTGCCGGGCAGGCGTAATTTCCGTTTTCCGACAGCTGTTTTACGCTTGATCTCTCGTTCCTGCTTACGGCGCAGGCGGTCATCCAATCTCTCTAGCGCCCAGCTGAGGAGGCCATTCGCTCTGTCCGGGTGATCAGCAAGCCAGTGATCAAAAGCATCACGCACGGCATTTTCCGCCAACCTATGTGCGTCAGCTGTGGAGAGCTTGTCTTTTGTTTGCCCTTGAAACTGAGGGTCTCGGATAAAGATGGAAAGCATGGCACAAAAGGTGCCGCAGACATCTTCAGAGGTAAGCTGTGCTGCTTTTTTATTGTTGGTGAGCTCACCATAGGCTTTCACACCACGTAAAATGGCGCTTCGCATGCCGTTTTCATGGGTGCCGCCTTGTGGGGTTGGGATAGTATTACAATAGCTGTTGCAGAAACCATCGCCAAATTCTGGCCAGTGGATGGCCCACTCAATCTGTCCTGCTTCGCCGGGAAATTTAGCAAGGCCTGCAAAAGGCTCATCTGACACACAGGTTCTGTTTTTCACTGATTCAACAAGAAAATCAGACAATCCACCGGGGAAGTGCAGGGTAGCTTCCGTCGGTGTTTTATCATCCCCTTCAATCAGTTCAGGGGCACATTTGAATTTGATCTCTACCCCGCGGAACAGATAGGCTTTTGATCGAGCCATTTTGTAAAGCCGTGCAGGCTTTAAGGCTGCTTTAGCGCCAAAAATCTGCTCATCGGGTAGGAAGGTTACCATCGTCCCGCGGCGATTTTGAACAGGCCCCATATCCTCAAGGCCCGTTGTTGCCTTGCCGCGTGAATAGGCCTGACGCCACATATTACGGTCACGGGCCACTTCAATGGACATAAACTCGCTGAGGGCATTCACAACCGATATCCCTACGCCATGCAAACCACCTGATGTGGCATAGGCATCGGAAGAGAACTTACCACCGGAGTGCAGGGTGGTAAGGATGACTTCCAGCGCAGATTTACCTGGAAATTTGGGGTGAGGGTCTGTGGGGATGCCCCGGCCATTATCCCCAACAGAAACCGAACCATCAGCGTGCATGGTGAGGGTAATACGGCTTGCATGACCTGCTACTGCTTCATCCATCGAGTTATCAAGAACTTCAGCAACAAGATGGTGCAGGGCGCGCTCATCAGTACCACCAATATACATTCCGGGGCGCTGCCGAACGGGTTCCAGGCCCTCCAGAACTTCGATGTCTTTTGCTGAATAGTCGGCCTTGGTTTGTGATACTGCGAACAAGTCGTTCATATTTTCCCTATTGATCTTGAACCAAATTTCAATGTCATGATCGACAATATATAGCGGATTTCAGATTTTAATACAGGAAATATAGTATGCAGAGGGCGGGCTAGGCAACCAGCTTTGGTAATAAGTTTTACGCGCTGAGGCTCAATATTAGTCGAATAGTTTGTCGATATCCGCTTGAGTC
>JBNKGK010000254.1:0-5364 GCA_050289785.1 Kordiimonas sp. | reverse complement strand
CTATCGCTCCATCAATCTGGTGGCGAAGGCTATTGCCAGCATTCCGGTGTTGCTGTATCGCGGCGATGACGAGATTGTTGAGCATGATCTGCTCACGCTTCTCAAGCGGCCAAACCCGCGCCTGAAGGGCGAGAATTTCCTCTATAACCTCACGGGTTATTATATGATTGCGGGCAATGCCTATGCGCTGGCCGTGGGGCCAAATGGCCGCGCCCCGAAAGAGCTGTGGTTACTCAGGCCAGACACCATGGCAGTGGTGGAAGGCACGGACGGCCTGCCAGCAGGGTTCGAGCAGAATGTGGGCGGCAAGAAACAGCGTTTTGATGCCGCCAGCGTGCTGCACTGGAAAACCTTTAACCCCTTGTCTGATTGGTACGGCATGGCACCCCTTGAGGCGGCCGCCATGGCGGTGGATAGCCATAATGAAGGCAGCCGCTGGAACCTGGCGCTGATACAAAATGGTGGCACACCCTCTGGTGTGCTGTATCAGGAAGGCGCGGAAACCCCACTCACGGAAGAGCAGTTTCATAACCTGAAGGAACAGGTGGAAAGCCGCTATGCAGGCCCGGCGAATGCGGGCCGGCCGATGCTTTTGGAAGGCGGCCTCAAGTGGCAGGATATGGGCATGAGCCCCAAGGATATGGATTGGGCCTCAGCCAAAAACATGAACGCACGGGAAATTGCGCTGGCCTTCGGTGTGCCGCCCCAGATGCTGGGTGTGCCGGATGCACAAACCTATGCCAATTACGCCGAAGCCCGGCAAAGCCTGTGGGAAGATACGATCATTCCACTCGCCACAGATATCATGCAGGAACTGACAAACTGGCTGGCCCCTCAATTTGGCGACGGCCTGAGGTTGGGCCTTGATCTGGATGAAATTCCGGCCCTAGAGGCCAAACGCGCCCAGAAATTTGACCGCATCACCAGCGCCAGCTTCCTGAGTGACGATGAAAAACGCGACGCGCTGGGTTATGGGAGGGAGTAATCATAAAAAAACTATCGACAGCTATGATTGTTTGCAGCTAATGATAGCTCATGGTTAGTATGCAACATTTATCCAAGGCCCCTATAGCTGAGGCTGTTATTGATTTCAGATGTGTCTTGCCTTCTGAGGTTGATACAGTGCATTTGAACGAAATTGCTGCAAATATCGAGGAAGAATACCCGATTGTAGAAACTCAGATGGTTGCAAGGGGACGTTTCAATATTTCAGATGGCGAAGACCCATCATTTCAGGATGTCTCTAGAGTGGTGCATGGGCTTCTTTGTAAATCCGAAGAGCATAATAACATAGTTCAATTTAGACGAGATGGTTTTACATTCAGTGAGTTGCCTCCCTATTCAGACTGGGATAGCTTTTCTCAAAAAGCTAAAAGGTTTTGGGAGATATATAAAAACAAGCTGCAACCAGAAATCATTCGCCGTGTAGCAGTAAGGTATATTAACCATATTGAGGTACCATTGGTGCCAACATTCCAATTTGAGAACTATCTGACTGCTTATCCCATAATACCGGAAAGCTTGCCGCAGACAATAAGTGATTTTCTCTCTCGTGTAACGATTACTGATGCGGATAATGCTATCATGGCGCATGTAACACAATCTTTGCTACAGGATGGCGCAAATGAGGGAAAAATAACTCTATTGTTGGATATAGATGCGTTCCAAGAAATTCCCGAAGATACACAACTTGAAAATGGATGGGATTTGTTGCCACTGTTGAGAAAATTTAAAAATGATATATTCTTTAATTATATCACGGAAAATACCTTGGAGCTCTTGAGATGACAAGTTTGGCAATTTCTCCTGGTTATTCATGGGAACCATATTTAAGTCCTGGAGCGAGTGAAACTGCACAGTGGAGTACTAGGTGTCAGCAAAAAGCTAGCCTAGGCATGTTTGAAAATGCCTTCTATGCTGACATTAAAGCGCAACTAGATACGGTTTTTTTGGAAGCTAGTAACCAAAATTGGGATGGTTATGGTGCAGAGGCTGCAGATATCCGGAGTTTTGAGAACGCATTTGAGTTAATAAAAGTGTTACCTAGATGTTATTCGAAGCCGGAAATAACTGTTGATCCAGATGGTGAAGTTTGTCTGGAATGGTATCGTTCTCCAGCGCAACTGGTATCTATTAGTGTAAGTGCTAAAGGTATGTTGAACTATATCGCATTCATAGGTAAGAATAGAATGAAGGGAACAGAGGCTTTTGATGGTGAATTTCCTCGCTATATTGAGAAAATTTTCAAGCGCGTCTTTCCGGAAAAAAAGCAGGTATAAGCTTGCACCAGAGCCAGACGAACCCGTAGCTCGGTATCTATTTAATAGGGGGCAGTTGGGAGCTGGTAGAGTTAAGGCTAGTGGCTTTATGCCCAGTCTTGTCAATGGTCGTAGTGAAACTTCAGTTTTTCGCGTAGTTGGACTTGATGACAATGAGCTTCGCGGCTTAGGTCGTGAGATCAGGCCGGATAGAACTCTCAAAGGAATCGCTAATATCCAGGCTGATATTGTATATGGAGCGGATTTGCAGTTCGATCCAGACAATACCCCAGAGCGCCATGCTAACATAATAGGGTGGCCTAATGATAAGGCCGATCAGAAGGAATTGGCTCAGGAGTTGGCTAATAAAGCAACTTTGATTAAAGTTTAAAAATAGCTCAGATAAGTTTCTTAAGCTATTTGTTGATCTTCTTATAAATTGATCTTGTTCACAAAAGGAATGCGCCTGATGACAGAGACGCAAATGATTTCGCACGCCCAGTCGCGTGCGGAAATGCTGGATATTGCCCTTGAGGTAAAAACGGGGGAGGCCCCTGGCACGTTTGAAGGCTATGGCGCGATTTTCGGTAATCTGGATCGTGACGGTGATATCGTGCAGAAAGGCGCTTTTGCCGAAAGCCTGAAAGCGCGCCTGCCTGCGCTTTTGTGGCAGCATAACACGAAGGAGCCGATCGGCCGTTTTGATGAGGTGCGCGAGGATGCCAAAGGCCTGTTTGTGCGCGGGCGCCTTTCCGGGCAGGGGCGCGGGGCTGAGGCTTATGAACTGTTGCAAATGGGCGCGCTGGACGGCCTTTCCATCGGGTTTGTCACCAAAGAAGCGCAAAGGAATGCCACCACTGGCACCCGAACCATCGTGAGGGCTGATCTGATGGAGGTGTCACTTGTCACTTTCCCCGCGAATGAGCTGGCGCGTATTTCCGCCGTGAAATCAGCGGGCAGCATTGCTGACACCCGCACGTTTGAGCGTTTCCTCAGGGAAAACGGCTTTTCCCGCAGCCGCGCCAAAGCCATCACCGCCAAAGGGTTTAAGGGAACAGAAATGATGCACGCTTCGAATGAACAGGGTATCGCCGCTATGATTGGTGAGCTGAAGAGTAAAAGTGATTTGCTACACTTGATCACCAAGGGGCGGCCCCCTGTGGGCAATTTCCAATTGGCTGCTGTTTTATCGCGTTGGAGCCCATGGAAAACTATTGGCGTACATGGCACTACAGAAGATGATTATGAGCTGACAGCGGACTTCTCTCTCATTTCCAACGCTGAAACAACCTTTGAGGCCGAGCTTGAGTATGTTGGCAAGTCAGGCAGGAAGGTGGCAAAAATTAATGGCCCTGGTGCTATTAAAGTAACTATTCCCGGAAATGGATGGCAGGAGCCAAAAATCAGGGTAGGTGCCCATGGCACCAGCGGTGTTACAGTGCGGTGTATTGTGACAATACATAGCAGGTAGCGGCTATTTCTCCATTGAGTTCCTGAAGTTCAGTTCATCCCTTATGCCCTGCCAGTAAGCTTTGTGGCTTTCATAGGCGGGTATGGATTTTAGCGTATCATTTGGGCTGCACCCTGTCAGGTTTCCTGTGGGGCTAAGCAGCATGGCGAAGGTGAGCCCTTCATAGCTTTGTTGTTCCTGCACGGCGAACTGGATGTCACCCTGTGTATCATACAGATCGGCCTGATCGATAAACTGCTGTGCCTTTTCAGCGCTGGCCATAAACCGGTTCACTTCCTGATCCAGAAGGCGGAAAGAAAATTGCTTGCCACTATGGGCCAGCATGACGCTGCCAAGCTGGCGACGTGCCTCTGGCTTTAGGAATATATGAACGATGAAGGGGGAGTGCCTTTGGTGAACCCCGGCAAAGGAAAGGCAAACCTGCTTGATATTATCCTTGCTGAAGCTCTGCTGAGGCTGGTCAAGGGTAAGGCTGAGCAAAGGGGTGCCAACTGGTGGATCTGGCATGATTGCCGGTTTGAGCGGGGTATCTGCCCCCAGCTTTTTGTTTGGAAGCGCGCCTGACCATGAATGAGCATATTGAGGATCGAACAGGGGCGATGTTGCACTATCCTGTTCCACTATTTCGATATTCTTAAGGGGATCGCTGCTTTGAAAAACATAAAACAGAAACATGAGGCTGAACCCGGAAAGCAAACCAGCAATAAATTTGAACATGGATGAAGCCCCCCCTTGAATGGTTTTTATACCAGCTGTTCATGTACTCTTCAGGTAAAATCGCTAAGGTTGCAAGTGTTAGCTGAATGATTTTATAGGGGAACCTGTTATGAATATGAAAAAATGGATGCCAGCGGCTGTTCTGGCAGCGGCTTTGGGCTTTGCAGGTGCTGTAAGCGCGGCAGATTATGTGACACTGGTTTATGAAGGCTCGCAAGAAAAAGTTCGCGGCCTTAATCTCGATACATTGCAGGTGTGTAGCCTGAAAGAGCAGGCGGCCAGCTTGTTCTCGGTGTCACCAAAGAAATTTGATCTGTGGCAAGGAGCGAAAAAGCTGGATGAGGGGAAAACCCTGACAGAAAACCGAGTGCCTAATATGGCCAAGGTCGTCATGAAGCCGGTCGGTAGCTCCTTCCAGTGTTAAATATGTAAAACGCAACAGGGCTGGCTGCAAAGAGCGCCTGTCACCCCGGACCCGACGCTTTAGCGGCGGAGATGATCCGGGGTCCAGGATTTCAATCAAGTTTTCGCCCAAGTTTTCGCCAAAGGCGAAGCCGTTTTTTCTCTGGATCCCGTGTCGTAACCTGCCTGTAGCAGGGCACGGGATGACGAGTGAGTACAAAAATAGAAACCCGTTTCCAACCGGTGTGATGCCGGGGAAGCGGGTTTTTTCATGCCTGACAGCAAGGTTCAGGCATTATTTGGCCTTTTTTCCTGCGTGAGGCAGGCGCCCGGCCAGCATTTCAGCTTGATTATTGATGTTGGCATCACCTGCCCGCTCCCCCCCTACCCAACCACCCGACAGGGTATGCTTGGGAGGTTGGGAAGAGGAGTGGGCCGGTGCCGCACAGCAGAGACAATCAGGCAATTCACGCAAACAAGATGAAAGGAAATCCGTCATGGAAATGACAGACCTTA
>JBNKGK010000253.1:0-5382 GCA_050289785.1 Kordiimonas sp. | reverse complement strand
CACAATCAACATCGCCGTGGCTGTTGCCACTGCACGCATACGCACATCCGCCAGGCTCTGATAAAGGGCAAACGTAGGGCCAACATGTAATGCAACAAATAGATTCAAAGGCACCTGTACGGCAAAAGCCAGCCATACGGTATCTGTCAGCAGCATCACTAAAAAGAAAGGAAGGGATAGCAATAGACCCGCTGCCGGAAGCCATACCGACAAGCGCTCATCCCGTTTACTAAACCTGTCAGCCAGATACCCCCCCAAATACACACCCACAAACATACCGCCGCCGTAAACGAGAGCGGATAGCATACCCAACTCACCGGTTTCCATACCATGATTGCGGATAAAAAAAGCGGGCACCCACTGACCAATGCCATAGCCGCAAAAAGCGGCAAGACTATTACCTGTCACAAGGTGTACAAAGGTGCGATTCTGCCCGAGAGTGACAAAGACCTGCCCAAGGGGCATCCGCACCTGGCTGGATGTCATATGGTCTCGGGGAGGTTCTTTGATTGTGAGCTTGACAACCAGACCTAGAAGAACACCAGGAACGCCAAGGGCAAGAAAGGCGACACGCCAGCCATACATTTCATTGAGCCAACCACCCAACACAAGCCCCAAAACCACCCCGATGGGAATACCTGTCATATAGATAGATATAGCGCGTGTACGCTCAGACTTTTCAAAATAGTCAGAAATGAGGGAATGCGCTGGTGGTGTGCAGCCCGCTTCGCCGACACCAACACCAATCCGCGCAATCACCAGCTGTATAAAACTGGCAGCAAGGCCCGAAAAAGCCGTCATGCCACTCCAGATAATCACAGCCAGGCTGATAATACTGACCCTTTTGCCGACATCTGCCCACCGAGCTATGGGAATACCAAGTGTACTGTAGAACAAAGCGAATGCCAGCCCTGAAATGAAGCCCAACTGAGTATCGCTCACCCCAAGGTCATCCTTGATGGGCTGCATCAGGATGCCCAGTATCTGTCTGTCCATGAAGTTGATCGTGTAAACGCCCAGCAGTGTCATCAACACATAGTTTTTATATTTCTGGCTATACATAAAGATACGGCCTTTCCCTACTTTTAACATGCACATACAAGCTGTTTCACGCCGTCTCTTAGCGGCACAGAACCCGTACATGCCCCTCGCCCACATGCAGAATTGAAGTTTCTGTTGATAATCCAAGTATAAATATCTGTGGCTTTGTGAAACAGTGATAGATACGGACAAACAGGTGTTCAATCAGGCCAAAAGTGCCTTCACAACATTGAAGTGGACACAGGGAAAAGATACACTAGTTTTCCTGGAAAACTTCGGCGGGGATAGAAAGAGTGGCGCATATCCAGCATATATATGCTTATGTATTAAGACCAATATTTCAGGCCCTCAGGGAAGAGGGGATAGACCCCGGAACCGTGGTTCAGCGGGCTGGTATTTCTGCAGATATTGTCAGGGATAGCAGCCAAACCGTTACATCTGCTCAGTATATCAATTTCATAAGAGCTGCTCGCCAGACTTCCCAAAATCCTGCCATCGGGCTGGATATTGGGGTTAAGACAGACCTTAGCCTTTTGGGCCCTGTCGGGTATATCGAACTTTCGGCCAAAACGCTTTATGAAGCCATGAAGCTCAGCCAGCGCTTCCAGCGCTATTTCCGTATTCCCAGCGTTATTGATGTTGCCCGCAACATAACAGACGCTGATTATAACATGCAGATTCTGCTGAATACGCCTCAGCCAGATATCCATCATATTTTGATGGAATGGGGTGTTATTGCCTCCTCCAGGCGCGTTGAAGAATTGCTTGGCATCGCACTCAAACCAAAACGCGTGTGCCTGGATTACCCTCCGCCAAGCTATGCAGGCCAATATGAAAAACTGCTTGGCTGTGAGGTGCTGTTCGATCAGCCGGTGACAGAAATCTGTTACCCTAAAACCATTTTAGACATGCCTATCTGCGGCTATGACCCGGATATCAACAAAAGCATTCTAGGGTTATGTGAGCGGCTTACCATGAAGCTCCAAGGCCATATTTCTATAAGCGAAGAAGTTTGTGCCCTTATTAAGGAGCGCATTGGCTTTTTCCCCGATATTGAACGGGTAGCAGAGAAAATGGATATCTCCTCCCGTACCCTCAGGCGCCTGTTGGCAAACCAGAACACCAGTTATCAAAAATTGCTGGATCAGTGCCGACGCGAAATTGCAGAAGACTGCCTTCTGCGAACAAAAATGACGATTGCGGAGGTTGCCAAACTCTGTGGTTTTTCTGAACCTCAAAGCTTCTCCAAGGCTTTCAAAAAATGGTCTGGCAAAACACCGGGCGAATTTCGTCAGACAAGCTTATATAAAGACTTATATAGATTGGCTCATCCCACCGAATAAGGGTAGCCCAGCAATATACCAGGCTTCGCCTTAAGGTTTTTTTATTTCATCAGAAACGATAGCCCACTGTCACACCATAGGTGCGGGGTGGACGGACGGAAAGAGCGATACGTTGCCCAGCCCCCACAGGAATTGCATAGGTCGTTCCCCCATTAACTGACCATTTAGGCGTATTCGGCAATTGATGGCCGAAAACATCGCGTTCATTACCTAATACGTCAGTTGCATCTGGCCACTTATCAAATTTCGCATTCAGATAGGCAAGGTGAGTTCCCCTACCTCCTTGCTATACAGTTAGTCAGACAGGTAAAAAAGAAACAGGGCCCAGAGGCCCTGTCTTGTCTGTTTCAACTCAACACCTGCTAAAACTGGCTCGTCAAGGTGATGCCAAAAGTTCTTGGTTCCAGATACCTCTTTGCAAACCTAGGGTTGATGAACCCACTAAATCGGGCCTCCGTAGGGCTCTGCTCATTGGTCAGATTTTTTCCCCAAATATACAAACCAAAGCGTTCGTCAGACGTCCTGATACCCACCCGTCCATTCAGTAAACCATACGAAGGCAACAAATATTCGTCCAAATTTGCAGCACCTTCAGCTGCGTAGCGCTTGGATGTATAGTTGTAATCTATACGAGCCATCCAAGGAATATTGTTCTTCATAAGACCTTCATACTGGATAGCCGTATTAAATGTAATTTTTGGAGCCAACGGGATTCTGTTACCACTGGCATCAACAACATTTCCTCTCGGAGCTACAAGCCCCTCAAATTTGTCGAATGTAGCGTCAACATAACCGAATCCGGCACTTACACTTAAACCCTCAACAGGATATGCTTTCAACTCCAACTCAAATCCTTTAGACTTCGCTTTGGCTGCATTGCTCAAAACTTCAGCGCCGGTACCTGCAACACCTGCGGTGGGATCAAAAGCCCGCACTTGCAGATCCTCATAATCCATATAGAAGAGAGAGGCATTAACTGTTAATCGCTTATCCAGCCAGCTAGACTTAAAGCCAACCTCATAATTTGTCACATGCTCTGGGCCTACAATGAGCGGCGAAGCATCGGCCACTTGTGCCAAACTCACAGTGTAGGGAGAATTGAATGCCCCTGATTTCACCCCTGTGGAAATGCTACCATAGACCATCATCTCATCTGCCACATGATAGCGCAAACCACCAACCCATGAGGGGTCGCTGTCCTTCACTTCCAAGGGTATGGAGAAACTCCCTTCTGTAAAGAAAACCAAAGGAGGTAATGGAGGAATGAAAAACTGATCTACCGTTGTTAGCTTCTTTGTTTCATCAGTATAACGGAACCCGCCAAAAAGCGTTAATCTCTCATTTAGGTGAAAATTGGCATGTATAAAGGCGGCATAACTTTCAACATCGACACCCCTATCAGCATAAGATTGCCCCTCCAGAACAGGATTCCAATCAGCGCCTACCTCTACTTCGCTTAAGGCGCCATTCTTTTGATTGAAATAGTATAGTCCCGCTACATAGTCATACCATGTATCTGCAGGCGACGCGATGCGCAGTTCCTGGCTAAGCATTTTTTCTGTGACACCTAAAACAACATGATCTCCAAAAATTGATGAACTGTCTCCATCATAATGATAGTCCATATCATAATCATGATATCCAGTAATGGATGTCAATGTATAACCATTATCAAAATCATGCTCGATAGAAAGCGCAACTCCTAAATTTTTAAGATCAGATGTTTCATCAAAGTCTCGATACACTGTGTAACGCTCGCCATCAAACAGATAGGCCTCACTCTCACCAGGAAGGTTTTCGAGAACATATAATTTCTCTTCACTATCGAGATAATCGATACTCAATTCCGCACGAGTTCTTTCCGATGGTGTATAAGCAAGCTTAAACCTACCTGATAGCCTATCATAGGCACCAACATCGTCATCATTTAACAGGCTGTTGGTACCATATCCATCTCTCTTGGACCGGGAAGCTGAAACACGAACAGATAGAATATCTTCGGCGATCGGTAAGTTAACACTACCTCTTGCCCTTAAGTATCCCATATTTCCAATATCCGCGTTCAAATCTGCCTCAAAGTCATTTTCTGGCTTTTTACTTATTATATTAATAGCCCCAGCAATGGTGTTTTTTCCAAACAAAGTGCCTTGAGGGCCTTTTAACACCTCTACCCGTTCTATATCTGCCAAATCAATATTGGAGGACATGGACTTCCCCATATAGACCCCATCCACATACACGCCCAAGCCTACATCGAACCCGATTTGAGCCACCTGAACGCGGGCAAATATTCCGCGAACAGCAATATCAACAGACCCGACAAACCCACCCTGAGGAAAAGTAACATTAGGAATGCTCCCGGCTAAATCTCTGAAATCTTCGGATCCTGTATACTCTATCTCTTCCTCTCCAACTGCTGTTATCGAGATTGGCACATCCTGCACACTTTCTGCTCGCTTTGTCGCCGTGACGATAATTTCCTCCAGTACAAAGGAAGCACCCTCTTTGCTATCAGCCGTGCCCGTAGCTTCTGTGCCTGCATCAGCTTCCTTAACGATGCTGAACGCCCCATCGGCATTCTTTAATGCAATCAGCCCAGTACCCGCTAACAACCTGTTCAGTGCATCAGAAGGGGAGAAGTCACCCTCTACTGGCGATGCCATTTTTCCCTGTACTAGGGCTTGTTCTGCACCAACGACAAAATCTGATTGTTTGGAATAGGCCATCAACGCTTTGGCCAGAGGCTGGGCTTCAATTTTGTATGTGCGGGTCACGCCTTCTGCTGACACAGATGTCATGGCAAGCAGCGCTGATATTGCACAACTGTAACCGAGCGTCATTAAGCGTCGTTTATATGTGGTCATTTCGATCTCCCGTTTTCCACGGCTACACAACATATCCATATGTTGCATTAGCCTTTCTCCTTTCGGATTGATTATCCGGTCGTAAGACGGTTAAAACGGATTTTACCGACATCTTTTTTTTCAATAAGCACTAA
>JBNKGK010000252.1:0-5458 GCA_050289785.1 Kordiimonas sp. | reverse complement strand
AGCAGATGATCAGACGATGAACAAATGGCGATTTCTCAGATCATTGGCAGGACGACAGGGTGAGCAGTTCCTCCAGGTAGTCCGGCCCCAGGTCTTCGAGCTCCAGCACGCAAGAAGCTGCCTGCTTCTGCTTGTCGGCCTCTTTTCCGGATATGAAGGGCCATGGGGTAATCATCAACCACAATACACCAGTGTTTCCACAAAAACCGGTGAGCAGAAAACCATAAAACTGGCTGATGGCAGTGAAGTCACCCTCAACACCAAAACCAGCCTGCGCCATGCTATTCTTGCAGATAAGCGGATCGTTGAACTGGCTGAGGGTGAGGCTTATTTCACTATTGCCTCCAATCCCGACGCCCCTTTCACGGTTAGCGTAGGTGGACAGGATGTTCAGGTATTGGGCACAGCCTTTAATATCCGTCATCTCGGCGGCAATACGGCGATTACAGTCACCGAAGGCCTTATCGGCCTCTCCGCTTACCCTGACAATGCGACAACAGATACTATTCGTTTATCTGCTGGCATGCAGGCACAATATGATGCTGCAAGGTCTCTTGAAATTAAGAAAGAAGTGCCTCTGGAGCCTGTTACAGCCTGGAGCAGGAAATTGCTCATTTATGAAAACATGCCACTCAGCGCCGTTATTCATGACCTGAATCGTTATTTTGAGGTAGAGCTTGAGATAGCCGGACCAGAAGCGGAAACTCTGGAAGTAAGCGCTGTTTTAAGGCTGGGGTCTTTGCAAGATATGCTGTCAGCCCTCGAGCAATTGTTACCGATAGAGGTGCAGGAGATGGAAAACCATCACCTGCACCTTTCGGTCAGAAAGAAGGCATAGCGCTCTGCAAGCTATTTAAGGCCTACCACCTGATCCGTCGGCATCACGCCCTATAGATGCTGCAGGCATATCAGGAGTGTAAGGGGCACTATGATCGAGTTACACACATCTCTCATAATGCCTGGCCACAATGTCTGCCACACAGGCTGTTAATTTTTTTGCTGTCGGTATATGAAGAAACTCATTGGGGCCATGGGCATTGGACTGGGGCCCCAACACACCCGTAATCAGGAACTGAGCCTTTGGAAACAATTCGCCCAGCATACCCATGAAGGGAATTGTTCCCCCCTCTCCCATATAGGCTACATCTCTACCAAAGAAGGTCCGCGATGCTTCAGACACCGCTTTTTCCAGCCACGGCTCCAGTTCGGGTGCGTGCCAACCATTCGTTTTATCACCGACAGAGAAGGTGATTTTTGCCCCATATGGCGCTTCAGCTTCCAGAAGGGGTTTTAACGCCAGGGCTGCCGCCGTCGCATCACAAGTAGGTGGTAAACGGAAAGAAAGTTTGAACGCCGTATACGGCCGTAACACATTGCCTGCATTGGCAATAGATGGCATTCCGTCCACACCTGTTACAGAAAGTGTAGAGCGCCATGTGCGGTTCAAAATCAGTTCAACCAAATCATCATCGACAGGCTGTGCCTCACCCACAAAAGGAAATTTTTCAAAAACGTCATTACCTAAAATCTCTGCGGCCTGTTTCGCTTGCAAAATCCGGCTTTCAGGTATTGCCACCTGCATAGCCTCCGGCAAAATCCTGCCTGATGTTAAATCCTCCACTCGACCCAATATCTGGCGCAGGATACGAAAACTTGACGGCACAACGCCGCTGGCATCCCCCGAATGCACACCCTCTTCAATAATATCGGCTCGAAGAGTGCCCGCCAGCATGCCCCGCAATGAGGTTGTACACCACATTTGATCATAGTTGCCACAACCAGAATCCAGACAGATAACCAGATCCGGGTTTCCAATCTGTTCTGACAACGCCTCAACATAAAAAGGCAGATCAGGGCTGCCACTTTCTTCACTCGCTTCAATCAGAATCACGCAGCGGGCATGGGGTATGCCCTGCTCCTGAAGGGCCTCGAGAGCAATCAGGGAGCTGAAAAGCGCATACCCATCATCAGCGCCGCCACGGCCATAAAGCTTGTCCCCTTCCCTCTTTGGTATCCATGGGTCCAGGCCTTCTCGCCAGCCTGTCATTTCGGGTTGTTTATCCAGGTGGCCGTATAATAAGATTGTCTGGTCCGATTGCCCAGGCACCTCAATATAAATCAGGGGGGTTCTGCCCTCCAGGCGCACCGTCTCCACTTTCATGCCGGGAATCGGCTGTTTTTCCGCCCAGGCAACAAATTGCTGAACAGCTTGTTCCATAAAGCCATGTGCCTGCCAATCGGGGTCAAACATTGGGGATTTATTGGGAATACGGATATAATCAATCAACTCAGGGATGGCTTCTTCTTCCCACTTTTCTTCTGTAAAATTAACAACTGCTGCCTGATCCATAGATACTCTCACTTATATCCGTAATAATTGACGTTTCTTAACCCGGTCATGATAGGCCCCGTTTTATTGATTGGTCTTGTGCACTGTTTGATACCTTAGTGCATCTGCTGGTCAAAAAAGCCGTTTCATAAAGCTAACAATACTATCGCATCCTATCAGCACAGGGTCCACACAGGGGAGGCCTGTTTCCTGCGCCACCTTCTCAAGGTAAGGCAAGCGCTCAGGCTGTGGCAGGCCAGACGTGTTAATGGCAATGCCCACACAGCGGATGTTCGGGTTTGTCAGCCTGCCGCATTGCAGAGTAAACGCCATACACTCCTGAATCGTCGGCACCTTCATGGTGGGACAACTACTCACATACTCCCGCACCGGATCATGACACACAACAATCGCATCCGGCTGCGAGCCATGCAGCAGGCCAAGGCTCACCCCCGCATAAGAAGCATTAAACAAAGACCCCTGCCCCTCTATCACATCCCAGTGGTCATCGTCGTTCGCAGGGGAAATCATCTCAGCCGCCCCGGATATAAAATCAGCCACCACAGCATCCAGTGGCACGCCAGTACCCGCAATCATAATTCCTGTCTGCCCTGTCGCCCGGAACGTGGCCTTATGGCCAAGGGCCTTCAGGCTTTCGGTCAGCGCCAGAGCTGTATATTTCTTACCAACGGCACAATCGGTGCCCACCATCAGCACACGCTTGCCAGACCGCTTTTCACCTGTGCCAATCGGTATATCAGCCTGGGGCACCCGTACGTTGATCAGCCTGGCTTTACCTTCTTCTGCCGCTGCCACAAGGCCCGGATATGTCTCCAGCTTACGGTGCAGACCACTGACAATATCCAGCCCTGCCCGGGCCGCTTCCTCAAGCGCACTGATCCAATGATCCCCGATCTTGCCGCCCACAGGGGCCACACCAATCACCAGGCTTTTCACACCAGCAGCTACAGCCTCCTCAAGGCTCATATCAGGCACACCAAGGCTAAGGCAGTTCCCTTCAAAACGAAGCTGGCCTGCCACACAGTCTCGTCGCCATTCAACAAGACCAAGGCCGGTTTTAGCAGAGGCTTTTTCACTCGTGTCCCCGATAAACACAAGATAGGGCATTTGTATTTCTACTGTCGTCAAACTCATTGCTACTCTTCCTGAAAAAGACCTCTAAGCAGGCGTTAAAGCGCCACTGGACAGAAGGAATGCAATAAAGCGGGAAACCGCAATCATATCCTCCCCTTCAAAGCGGATGGTGACAGGATCTATCTGTTCCACACAGGGCAGATAAGCCAACAACTGGGCGGCCAGACGGCGCACACAGCGAATTTCAACATTGATAGGCGTATCCAGGGGCTCTACCTTGAATTCATCCAACCTGGACAAGGCTCTGGTTGTTGCTTCGGCTATTTCCCGCTGTGCCTCAGCAGGCAAACGCATCCGAGCGCTAATATGAGAGCAGGCCCATTTTGTTATGGCTGTTTCTGTTCCGCTCAGGACCTCATTCACATGCTTTGCATAAGCATCGTCGCCAGACGCCATAATCACCGGCACCCCATAATGGGCCGCTGTGGCTGCACTGATCACTGTCTCGGAGGCTGCCTCGCCATTTAGCCTGATCTCGGCAATACCGTTCCCGTGCATGGTATGGGAAAGCACGCCGCCTTCCCCCGTTGCCCCCACATGGTAGCCAATCAGCAGAGCCCCTTCGTAAGACCCATGCTGCAAACCTTCCATCATGCACAAAGGCCGGGGCCAGGAACGCACGACCTGCACATTGCCGGGCAATTTATCCAGAAGCAGGTTCTGGCCGTTGCCGTGAGAGTCACTGACAACAATTTCTTCAACACCCCCGGCAAAAGCCGCTTCACAGGCAGCTCTCACTTCACCAGTCATCCATTCCCGGGCTTGTTGGTATTCAAAACCAGAAGGCATTAGTTGCTCTTTACTAACAACGCCACCAACCCCTTCAATATCTGCGGATATATATAATCGACGAGTCATAAATCTTCTGCCTTTCGCTTATCCCAGGCGGCAATGAGCTGCCTTTCCTGCTCAGTTGACAATCCCGCTTTCACAATAAAAAAGGTCGCTTTTCATTATTGTCCCGCTGTAAGGTTTTTAAATCACGACCTTGCTATTCTGGTCCAGTTGCGCTTCATCAAAACTGGCGCCAAGGCCCGGTGTCTCCGGCAGATGGATAAGACCGCCGATGGTCTTATCATAGGTCATACCACCAATCACCGGGTCGGATTTAAATTCATAGGCTGAATCCAAATCCAGAAAATGGATATTAGGGCGGGCCATGGCCAGATGGGCTGCCGCACTTAAAGCCAGCCGACTTTCACTATAGCAGCCAATCATGCATTTGCAGCCCGCAGCCTCCGCAATGGCATTAATTTGAAGGCCGGTGTAAATCCCGCCTGATTTACCTAATTTAATGTTCAGGTAATCAACTGCCCGGTCTCTGGTCAGCTTGAAAGCATCCTTATCATCAAAAACACTTTCATCGGCACAAATGGGCATTGTGACAGCACTGCGAAGCCTGGCCATATTATCAACATCCCAGACAACCAGGGGCTGCTCTGCATACTGCAGATCATACTGTTCCATTGCCCTGATATTGGCCACAGCGGTGGGGTAATCCCAGCCCTGATTAGCATCTATCTTGATATGAACATCTGGTCCGACAGTCTCACGCAGTGCCCGCACATGATCTACATCCTGCAAACCGGGGCGGCCTGTTTTCAGTTTTATGGCATCAAATCCTGCCGCCAGAATTTCCCGCGCACGCTCGGCCGTTTCTTCCGGCGTATCCAATTGCCCTATTGTCAGGTCCGTCCTGAGTGGTCGTTTTTCACCCCCCAGAAACTGATAAAGGGGCATATTGGCGGCCTTTGCTGCCAAATCATAAAAAGCCATATCATAAGCGGCCCGGACCGAAGAAGCGCCTTTAGTAACCGCATTTATCTCCCGCATACGGGCTTCAAACCCCAATGGATCTTTCCCGACAACCTGACGGGCAAGGAGCTTGGCACTTTCATAGGCTGTTTCAAGCGTATCACCAGTGACTGGCGCAAAGGGACTGGCTTCTCCCCACCCCACAAGGCCTGTATCGGT
>JBNKGK010000251.1:0-5473 GCA_050289785.1 Kordiimonas sp. | reverse complement strand
AGACATTCTGTTAGGTGTGATGGAGAAAGACCTGCCCCAAAAAGAAAAGCTGCGCGCCATTATTGATGCCTTTGTCGCGCCCCAACTTGAACGCTGTAAAAGCGACGATGAAGGCTGGATCCATTATTCCAGGCTGATTGCTAACCCAAGCGCCCGCTCAACTGACCTGATCACGCTTTATGATCCAACGGCACAGAAGTTTATTGCTGCCATTAAGGTGGTATGCCCCAAAGCCAGTGAAGCGGATGTGCATTATTGTTTTCAGTTTCTCATCGCCAATGCCGTTTATGTCTTTGGGCAAACCGGCCGTATTGATCAGCTGACAGAGGGAGAGCTGAAATCCAGCGACCTCGATACTTACTGTGACAAGATGATCAATTTCATTATGGGCGGCATGGAAAAGCTTTTGTAGCCGCCCAAAACGCTACTCTTTACTTCTGAATAACCGGCGCGCCCATGCCGAGGTCAGGTAGCCACCAGTTAGGCCCGCCTGCTGCGCGGCGACTTTCAATGATAGTCTCGTGCAGCTCAAACATGCCCGGCAGCAAATCCTTTCCCGGTTCTGCTTTGCCGTTTCTGAACGCCATATAATGCTGGGCCTTATCCTTATAGGCTTTCCATTTTGGCTGGCCTTTCACCTTGGGTTTGCCATATTTTGCAAAGGAAACCCAATAATCTGCCATCACGTCGGCCATACGGCTGTTCTCATCCGTTGCGGGCAGCTTGGGCCAGTTGGCCATCAGTTCCGCGCCCACCACATCAAACACATAAGGGATTTCAGATGCATGGAAAGCATAAACACCTGCCTCTGCGGCTTCCGGCGGTACATGATCAAAATAATAGAGATAGCCTTTTGATTTTACCTTCTCCATGCCGCGCACAAAGCGCTCTGCCGCCCAACCGTAAAAGCCGTCCGTAGCAGGGCCGAAACGGGCCTGCTCCAGATCATCCGCAGGATACTGCGCCAGATAGGCAGCTGACAATTCACCATAACGGGCCTTCACGCCAGCAACATAGGCTTCGGCTGTGTCTGGCATGGCAGATAACAGGCCCGACAAGGCTGCAAAAGGCCTCGTCTCACCACTGTTGAAGCCAGCCATCAACGGCACATCATGCTGCCTGCCTTCTGCAAAGGTAGTGGCTATTTCTTCTGTGAACACATAGCCATCTATCACTGTCTCTGGATATAGCCCCAGCTCTTGCGCTGCATCAAAGACCTCCATCGCCGTGAGACCACGCAGGTCAGCCAAGGTTCTCGCCCCTGCCTTTTCCGCAAGCTTGAGGCCTGTTTTTGTGGCAGCCTCCCGTTCAAAATGATCTTCATTCATTGCCAAACTCGGGGGCAAATAGGCGCTCTGCATAATCGCCCGGTGGAACAGCCCTTTTGAAAGCGGTGTGGCCATCATGTGGGTGATACTCAGCGCCCCTGCAGACTCCCCAAAAATGGTGACATTATCCGGGTCCCCGCCAAAGGCGGCAATATTCTTCTGCACCCATTTGAGCGCTTCCACCTGATCCATGGTGCCATAATTGCCAGAGGCCCCCATGGGTGATTCCGCATTCAACGCCGGATGGGAAAGATAACCAAACACATTCAGGCGGTAATTGATGGTGACAATAACCGCCCCGCGGCTCGCGAGTCCACGGCCATCATAGGTGTTGCTGGCACCGTTCACCAGACTGCCCCCATGTATCCATACCATAACAGGCAATTTGGCCTCTTTCCCCACTGCAGCACCCGCAGGAGTGAACACATTCAGATACAGGCAATCCTCACTCGTCTGAGGAGGGTGCATATAATAGAAATCATCTTCGGTGCCATTGGCGGGCTGAACACAAGCCGCACCAAAATTTTTAGCTGAATGAATGCCCTTCCAGGCAGGGGCTGGCTCTGTAGGCTTCCAGCGGCGCGCGCCCACAGGCGGCACGGCATAAGGAATGCCCCTGAAAATATTGAGGCGTACATCATTTTTTTCATCGACCACACCAACAAGGCCTCCTTGCGGTGTTTCAATGATCACTTCTTCTGCTTGTGCAGACACGCCGGTCAACATAGCCGCACCTGCCATGACCCCCATCACATAGGCTCTAATTTTCTGCTTAAACACAGGTTCCCCTTCCTCGCTGTTTTATCGTTAATTGCACCTTAGGCCCCACACACGTTTACTGCAATAAAAGCCTCTATTGCAGTAAACGTGTCCGGCCATCATTTACCTCACATCATAGCCATAAAAAAACGGGGCCGCATACGCAGCCCCGTCAAATATCTTAATTATCTGAAGTTAGAACTTGTACCCTACATTCACCCCCACTGTGCGCGGGTTGTTAATATAGAAAAAGTCTTGGGCGGGAGAGGTAAAGAAGAGCCTTCTCTTCACATTATTGAACAGATTATCTGCAAAGATTGAAAAGCTCAGTCCATTGCTATCTTCAAGCCCAATACGAAGGTCTGTTAGCGCAAGAGCAGGATTAGGTGGAGCCGCAACCAGAGCACCGCCACCTTGTCCCAAGGTCTCAACAATATTACCAGAATATTGATGGGTTAAAGACACAGTCAGATCTAAATCGTCCCCAACGGGGCTAATCCAATCTGCTGACACTGTATATGAGTGCTTGGCAGAACCTGGCAACCTATCTCCGGCCACAACATTTTCTGCCGGGATATCATCCCGTATTTTAGCATCAATATAGCCATAGTTCGCACCAAGGGTTAGATACTCATTAACATGTAACTGCACTTCAAGTTCCAGGCCGTCGATTCGGGCCCTGCCTACATTGTCGATTCGGGAGAAGAATGGATCCGTATCAGGATCCGGGAAATTCAGAAGTTGCAGATCACTCCAGTCAATACGGTAGATATTGGCATTAACGATTAGACGGTTATCCAGCCAGGATGTGCGCGCGCCCAGTTCATAGTTCCACAAACTGTCTGACTTGAATTCGCTGGCAGGAACTGTTCCCAGGAAGTTACCGCCAACAAAACCCCCTCGTCTATACCCCGAGGACGCTTGAGCATATAATAGAATATCGTCAGTGACTGCATATTCAAAGTTGGCTTTATAGGTATTAACATTCTGATTGATACCCGGGTCAACCGTGCTACTGAGAGGAAATATATCTCTATTTGCAATCAGGTTATTTTTGTACCTGACATTAGCCCGGCGATAGCCCAGTGTCAGTACAGCATCATCTGTAAAGTGCAGGCCAGCTTCACCATAGAAGGCCAGTTCACGTCCATTCGCTTTCTCTATCGTTTTTCCCAAATACGTTCCATTGCTCAGGCCAAAAACCGTGATATCATCGGAACCTGTCCACATCCGGAAATCTTCGGTACGTGTTTCGTTGAAGTCCTCAAACCAAGCTCCGGCGATCCAGCTCAGGAATTCACCTTCTTCATGGTTGGATACAAGGCGTAACTCTAATGTATCAATGTCCCTCGGAAATTCACGCAAAACTGGAAGCCCACCTAAAGTCAGATTGATGAAAGGCGCACTATCCCCTCTATTTGTTGGGGTCATATCTTTATGTGCGGCCATCAAATTCAGGTCAAACGCATCAAATTCCATATCAAGTTTCAGGTTCAGAACCTGATATTTTGCGCTGTTAGGGAAAATATAGCGTGACTCTAGGGTCTTGAAGTCGGCCGCTTTGAAATTGGTAACAGGATTCCCAAAAAGGGCTGGCGTGAATGTATCGCTAACAACATCAAAAGCCCCAATTTTAAGCGTTTCGTTCAAGTAAACCAGATCAAAGGTCGTATTTCCTGCTGCTTGCCAGCGTAGGGCAAACCGCCCCCCCATGATGTTCTTGGTGTTAGCATTTTCAATACGACTGACTAATCTGCCATTACCCAGATTATCATCTGTAATAAATGTATTAACCCCGTCAATGAACCCATCATTATCATATTTATAGAAGACACCCCGCACAGCCAGCGTATCAGAGAGAGGTACATTCAAATAACCTTGAATTCCATGATTACTACCTCCCTCATCCGTACGGGAGAAATAGCTGCTCACACCTCCTTCAACTCTCTCGGTATTGGGCTTGTTGGTAATGTATCGAATAGTTCCCCCCATAGCACTTTGACCATAAAGAGTACCTTGAGGGCCTTTTAACACTTCAACCCGAGATATATCGACAAGGCGCACAGAAACCGCGTTAAGTCCCAAAGGGAATTCGTCCAAATACGTTGATGTTGTAGCCGTAGTTTTATTACTTACATGTCCATAGTTATTGGTTGAAACACCACGGATTTTGACCGATGGAAATATAGAATGGTTATCAGGAGAGGATACGCCTGGCACAGTGGCTATAAAAGACTGCATATCTGTATAGCCTCTTTTTTCAAGGCTATCCCCGCTGACAACGCTCAAAGCCATGGCCGTATCTTGTAAGTTCGTCGAACGTTTTGTCGCTGTTACGATAATTTCTTCCAGCACAAAAGAGGATGAACTGCTTTTATCGTCAGCCGCCATATCTGCCTCGGTGCTTTTCTCGCGAACCACAATCACATTATTGGCGGTAATTTCATAAGACAGGCTGGTGCCGCCCAGCAGTGCATCCAGCGCACCGGCCAACGTGTATTGCCCTTTCAGCGCGGGCAGTTGCACACTGCCAAGGCCTTTAGGCAGCACAATCTGGGAACCCGCTTTTTCAGCCAGTTCGATCAGGCTTTGTCCTGCGCTCTGGCTTTGCAGGTTCACCATGAAGCTTTCTTCTGCACTGGCGGCACTTGTGGCAAAAAGGCTGGCTGACATCAAACATGATGCCATCAGGCTGCGCCTGTTCTTTGAAAAGCTGTTCGCATAATTTCTGGACATTTTCATCCTCCCTACTCCGATTATCCCCTATGACACTGCAGCTGAGATATGTCTCATCGGCAATTCAGGAACTAAACGAAGAAGCCACGCTTCACCCTACCTTCTTTTTTCTTATTTTTGAATTAACGCCTACTAGCGATGCCGAGAATATATTGAGAATTATAGTATTTCCACTTAACAATTTCTTCGCTCGTCATGCGACGGCGTGACCGGCGCATCCACGGCATTTGTTAGCGTTTTATGGACTCGCCGATCAGGTCGGCGAGTGACGAACAGGGTAATAGTTAATGGAAAATACTATATATCTCTATTTCGTCATTCCAGACGCTAGTTGAGTCCAAAACCTATGGCGAACAATGTCTGGATTCCAGACAGCTCAATCAAACTTAATTCTGCCCCACAATAACCACTTGATCATAATGCCTGTTCACCTTGATCGGCAGAGAAAGAGCCAGTACATCCAGGGCTTTATCCAATTGATCAAGCCGGAAAGTGGCATAAAGCTCCAGGTTCATGATCGCCGCATCCTCAATCAGAATTTTCTTATCCGTGTAACGGTTCAGCTCGCGCACAATCACATAAAGCGGTTCATCGCGAAACCGGATATAACCCTCGCGCCAGCTTTGCCGCCAATCCTGCCCAAGGCCTGT
>JBNKGK010000250.1:0-5484 GCA_050289785.1 Kordiimonas sp. | reverse complement strand
TGATCTGATGTCAGAACCAGCAAATGTGCTGTATCCGGAGAGCTATGCAGAGCTGATCGCAGGGCTCAAGATTCCAGGGCTGGAGGTTGAAGTGCTGGGTGAAAAGGAAATGGAAGCCCTTGAAATGGGGTCTCTGCTGTCCGTTGGGCAGGGTAGTGCGAGGGAATCCAGGCTGGTGATCATGCGCTGGCAGGGAGCTGATGATAAGGATGACGCACCAGTTGCTTTTGTCGGGAAGGGTGTGACCTTCGATACTGGTGGTATTTCCATCAAGCCGGCTGCAGGTATGGAAGATATGAAATTTGACATGGGCGGTTCTGCGGCTGTTGTTGGTGTTATGTCTACCCTTGCGAAACGGAAGGCAAAGGTTAATGCCGTTGGTGTGGTTGGTTTGGTTGAAAATATGCCTTCCAGCACCGCGACCCGTCCGGGGGATGTGGTTCGGGCCATGTCAGGCAAAACCATTGAAATTATCAACACGGATGCGGAAGGTCGGTTGGTGCTTGCAGATGCCCTTTGGCACACACAGGACCGATTTAAACCAAAAGTCATGGTGAATTTGGCTACTCTGACAGGGGCGATTATCGTTTCGTTAGGGGATGTTTATGCCGGGCTTTTCTCCAATGATGATGAGGTTAGCCAGGGGTTGGTATCGGCTGGGCAGACCTCTGGTGAGAAGGTGTGGCGGATGCCTATGGACGCAGCCTATGCCAAGCAGATTAAATCTGACGTTGCGGATATCAAGAATGTTGGCACCAACAAGGGACAAAGCATTACGGCAGCAGAGTTTCTGAAACATTTTGTGAATGATGTGCCTTGGGCGCACCTGGATATCTGTGGTGTTGCCTGGCGGTCCGAAGATAGGGACCTCACGCCAAAGGGTCCAACAGGTTATGGCGTGCGCCTGCTGGATCAGTGGGTCAGGGACAAGTTTGAGGGGTGACTCTAATGCTGAATGAAGCTCAGGCTTTAAAAGTTTTTGGTGCGGAAGGTATTTCGCACCTCAATGGTTCTTTGGTGGAGCACCTGGAAGGGACCCATGCTTTGTTAAGCGACTGGGGGGCTGACGAAGCTTTATGCCTGGCCGGGCTTTATCATGCTGTTTATGGCACTGATGGTTTCCCCAAAGAGCTGATTACCCCTGATGACAGGGCAAAGTTGCAGGCTGTTATTGGCACTGCAGCAGAGCGGATTGTGTATTTTTATGCGGCGGCGGACAGGAGCGATTTCTGGCCTCGTTTCATGAGCGCAAAACCTCTGGTGTTGAGGGATCGTTTTACCGGAGTGCATCACCTCTTCTCGGATGATGGTCTGCGTTGCTATTGTGAGCTGACAGCTGCCAACGAGCTGGAAATTGCGTTAAAGGATAGTGCCTTTGCTGAACAGAACCGGGCCTATTTTCAGACCCTGTTCAAAGGCATGGCCCCCTGGCTAAGCGATGAGGCCCTAGGCGCTTGTGCCGAGATTATGGGGTGATGGGAGAGGCTATGTTTGTTGTTGTTTTCAGGGCGCAGGCCCGAGAGTTGGATGAAGCCTATGCAGAGCTAGCCGACCGTTTAAGAGAGAAGGCGCTTACTGATTTCGGTTGCTGCGATTTCATTTCGGCGACAACGGGCAATACGGAAATAGCCCTTTCTTATTGGCATAGTGAAGAGGATATCCGCAGTTGGAAAGCTTACGCAGATCACGCCATGGCACAAGGATTAGGTAGAGAACGCTGGTATGAAAGCTACAGCGTTCAGGTAGGGGAGATCAGACGTGAATATAAGTTTCAAGCATAGCAGTAGCGTTGCTACACCACCAGTGGTGCGGCAGGAGATTATTGATACCTTAGCTGGGCTGAAAATGCCGGAGGACCAGACCTTTGGAAAGGCTGTGTTGCCGGTGATTTGTGCGGCGAGATACGAGCATGGTCGCTGGTCAGATCTGGAAGTGAAGTTTGATCATGAGCATCCTGTCTCTGCAGGCTCCACGGCGCTTCAATATGCGCAAAGCATTTTTGAGGGTATGAAGGCTTATCGTGTAGAACAGGAGGAGCCTCATCTGTTTCGTCCTTATGATCATGCTAGTCGATTTAACAAATCAGCAGAACGCTTGTGTATGCCGCCCATATCACAGGAGATGTATGTTGAAGCCGTCAAGTTAACGGCTCGTCTGTACAAGGATTTGATCCCACGGGAAAGAGAGTGTGCTCTCTATCTTCGCCCAGCAATGTATGGTGAGGATTATTCTTTGGCGATTGTGCCGTCGGAAACCTACAGTTTTACAGTTCACGCTGCACCGACCATCCCTTTCTCTCGTGAGATGAAGTCTGTGCTGATTGAACGGCGGAACAGCAGATCCGCTGTTGGGGGCACGGGTGGTGTGAAAGCGGCAGGCAATTATGCGGCAAGCTTCCATTCATTAGGCCGGGCAAAGGCGCTTGGCTGTGCCACTACATTGTGGCTTGATCCGCTGGAAAGCCGGTATATCGAAGAACTGTCCTTAATGAACTTTTTCGTTGTTATTGATGGCATTCTCTACACACCGAAAATGCAGGAAACTTTCTTACCGGGGATTACCCGTCGGTCCATTATTAGTCTGGCGCATGATATTGGTGTGCGCGTTGTGGAAACACGGATCAACATTAATGAATTGCAGGACCAGATAACAAAGGGTGAGGCAACGGAGGCCTTTTCCACCGGTACAGCTGCAGTGGTATCACCAATTAAATCTCTGAAAGAGGAAGATGGGCGGGAATTTGTATTTGGTGACCAGCCAGGGCCAATCACGAAGATACTGAGACGCACTCTGATTGATATTCAGGAAGGCCGAGGGGCAGACAGATATTCATGGATGCATAAAGCTTGATAATGCTGGGCAGCACGATGGGTATTTTAGGGATATTGATCAGCTTGGCTTTGGTTTCCAAAGCGATAGGCGTTTAAGATGGTTTAGGGGTGAAGAATGAGTTTGGAAACTTATCTGGCATTCATTGTGGCTGTTCTGGTGCTGTTCATCACACCGGGCCCTGATATGCTTTTGCAACTGACCAGAACAATGTCCAATGGCCGCAAGGCCGGTTTCTATACGGCATTTGGCATTAATGTGGGTATTTATATACATTTGATAGCATCTTTTCTGGGAATATCCGCAGTGATTGCAGCATCAGCAACCGCTTTTATGGTGATCAAATATATAGGGGTGGCCTATCTTATTTATCTGGGCGTTCAAGCCCTGAAGGATAAGCGGGGTTTCATGCCTAAGGCTGTTGGCATAGGGCCTGAACGGTCTTCCAATTATTTTTTCAGGCAAGGTGTTCTGTGTAATCTGATGAATCCGAAGGCTATTCTTTTTTATATGGCTTTCCTGCCGCAGTTTATTAACCCGGCGGACGATAACCACAACATCACTTTTCTGATTTTGGGTGTGACTATTGCTGTTATTTCAGCTTTGGAATCCATTGCCTTAGTTATAGGGGCTGAAACTATTGCTGTTTGGTTTCGCAGTAGACCCAGAGTATCCATATGGTTCAGTAAAGCGATTGGTACATTGTTCATTACCTTTGGCCTGCGTCTGGCCACCGAGAAAGTTTCCTGATGTAAAAAACCTGTATAGTTATAGGAGGTAAAGTGATGAGCATCGAAACCTATTTAGCATTTGTGTTGGCAGGCCTTGCCCTTGCGATAACCCCGGGGCCAGACATGATTTTGCAATTGAGCCGAACCATTGCTCAGGGGCGGCGTGCGGGCCTTTATACTGCTCTTGGCATCAATGCAGGTATATATGTGCATATGATTTTTTCTATTTTTGGGATTTCGGCCATCCTGGCGACATCATCTCTAGCATTTGCTATAGTGAAATATGTGGGGGCGGCTTATCTTATTTACCTGGGTGTTCAGGCCTTGCGCTCTAAGGAAGGGCTGGTAAAGCTTGGGGCAACTCCAGCTAAAGCCGTTTCCGCCAAGGCTCTTTTTAGACAGGGGCTGCTTTGTAACGTTTTGAACCCAAAAGTGGCTCTTTTTTTTCTGGCTTTCCTGCCACAGTTTGTAAGCGCTCAGGATCCAAATCCCATAGTAACCTTGGCTATTTTGGGCATTACCTTCAGTATGATTGGTGTGGGTATATCCATAGTGCTGATATATGCAGCCGCGGGAATTTCAGTGGGTTTGCGCAAAAATGTGCGTATATCAGCGGTGCTCAATAAAGCCATGGGGCTGGTGTTTGTGGCGCTCGGGTTTCGTTTGGCGACAGAAAAAGTATAAGCCGCATAAGGCAGATTTGAGGGGCAAAACTTATGAGCACCAGCGTGCTTGATTTGTTTAACATTGGGATTGGTCCATCCAGTTCACACACGGTGGGGCCGATGAAGGCCGCCCGTGTTTTTTTGGAAGGCGTGAAAGACAAAAGAGGGCTGGAAGTTGTGGCACGAGTGTCTGCACGGCTTTATGGGTCTTTGGGGGCGACCGGGCGAGGCCATGGGTCTGACACGGCTGTTTTGCTTGGTTTTATGGGGGCGTGCCCGCGCGGTGTGGATGTGGAAGCCATTCCTGATATGATTGAGGCCGTTCGCCGGGATGAGAAAATCAAACTGCTGGGCGATAAAACGGTGTCGTTCCATGAAGAGAATGATCTGCAGTTGCTGCCGCGGGAGCGGTTGAAATTCCATCCGAATGGTATGGAGTTCTGGGCCTATGATGCAGATGGGCAGGAACTGGAGAGGGCCATTTATTTCTCCATTGGTGGGGGATTTATTGTCAGTGAAGCCGAGGCCAAGGCAGACCATTTTAAAACCGAGAAGGTGAAATACCCCTATCCGTTCAAGAATGCGGAAGAGCTATTAGCCCACTGTGAAAGAACAGGGCTTTCCATCAGCGCCATCATGCTTGCCAATGAAAGCGCTTATCGGTCCGAAGAAGAGACAAAAGCTGGCCTTTTGGAGATATGGCAGGTAATGCAGGAATGCGTGACCCGTGGCTGTTCCCGCGGGGGAATCATGCCAGGCCTGAATGTGAAACGCAGGGCAGCGTCTCTCTATCAACAACTGGCCTCAAGGCCGGAGAGGGCGCTCAGTGACCCTCTCACCATTATGGACTGGGTAAACCTGTATGCTTTGGCCGTGAACGAGGAAAACGCGGTTGGCGGGCGTGTGGTGACAGCCCCCACAAATGGGGCTGCCGGCATTGTACCTGCGGTACTGCATTATTACAGCCGGTTTATCCCGGGTGTGAATGATGAAGGGGTGATCCGTTTTCTCCTCACGGCTGGGGCAGTGGGCAGGCTTTTCAAAGAAAATGCGTCTATCTCTGGCGCTGAGGTTGGCTGCCAGGGCGAGGTGGGGAGTGCCTGCTCCATGGCGGCAGCAGGGCTCACGGAAGTGCTTGGAGGCACCCCCAGCCAGGTGGAAAATGCCGCAGAGATTGCAATGGAACATAATCTGGGCCTGACGTGTGATCCCATTGGCGGCCTTGTGCAGGTGCCGTGTATTGAGCGCAATGCCATGGC
>JBNKGK010000249.1:0-5507 GCA_050289785.1 Kordiimonas sp. | reverse complement strand
CACCATAACCGCATGGCCTGTGCCTAATTGTTCCTTTTGCGTAACGATATCCGGGCCGGGGGTGGCGGCTTCCACCTGCTCGCGCCCTGCGCCAACCACCAGAATGGTTTTGGTAGGCAAGAGTGTTTTCACTGTATCCAGAAGGTGGTGCAGCATGGCTTTGCCGCCCACCTTATGCAGCACTTTATGCAGCTTTGATTTCATGCGTGTACCTTGCCCGGCGGCAAGAACAACAACAGCAATATTCTGATCTGGTGAAAACGAATTTGGCATAAACGGCTCTGACTATATAAAGGCTTAAACTATTTTCTAAATATGGTCTTGGTATGACACAGTTTTCTGCATTTAGTCTAGGCCGTCCAGCATATCGGCGCAATCAATAAGGTGCCAGGTGGCGCGCTTGCCTGCCTTGGCTGCTTTTTCATCCCGTTTTTTCCATATTTTCTGCAGGATGCTATATTCCATTTTGCTATAGAGGCCGGAATTAAAGCCGGGCAGGGGGCTGAATGGGTTAGACCGTGCATAGGCCCAAAGCTCAAGCCTGCTTTCACCTTGGGCGGCCTTCCCGCGCCCGTGGAAACCGTTGGTGTTGGCTATCACCAGTGTGCCCGCTTTGGCGGTGAGGCTTTCTGGCGTGGGCAGGGCCATGGCCGCGAGGTCAGCATCGTCCGCGCGGAAGGAGCCTTTTTCTGAATAACCATCCCCGTGTTTGCCTGCCCTTAGAGAGCGTTTATATTCCCACACCAGCCGTTTCCATGTCAGGCGGTTGGAGCCGCGCACATAGGTAAAGGGGCCTTTCTCTGGTGTTACATCTTCCAGAAAAAGCCAGGCTTTCATGGTAGGGTGGAAGGTGTCGGCGTGCATATTTTTCTGCGGGTCTGCGCTGCCATCGCGCCAACCGTTCCTGATGCGCTGAATGTAAAAAATAGGTCTGCAGGCTTTCGCTGCCCCGTAAAATAGCAGATCAAGAAAGCGCTTGCTGGAAATCGTCTCTGCTGCTTGCGGGAGCTGGGTGAGGGCCTCTTCTGTAAGCAGAATGCGCTGGGTGGCGGTGTCGCCCTGCAACATCTGGCGGGCAGTACCCTGATAGGCCTTGAGCCCCGCCCGCAGTGCGGCCACTTCGTCAGCGTTGATCATATCGGGCACGGCAACAAAACCATCCTGGTGATAGGCTTTGCGCAAGTCTTTTGGCATTTTCCCTCTGAGCAGCATCCAGCGGAAGTGGGCCATCAGGTGAGCGAGCAGCACACGGATGATATGCAAGCCAAAAAGGTTCAGCAGGCGCGATCCAATAAAAGGATTCGCGATAAAGGATTTCGCCTCCCCAAACAGAGAGAGGAGCCAATAAGGCCACATATAAAGCTTCAAAATGCGGGGCATGAACCTGTCCAGTTTTTGCTTATCTGACCAGCATCTTATCTGATTATGAACAGAAATAAAGGCCTATGCCTATGATTGTAAAATAGTCCTTGTGGTCCGACAACAACTCCTAAAGAGTGTGTCTATCAAATTAAAAGTTGTTTTTTCCCCTATAAGATGCATTAAATAAGGCAATCGTGGTCATGATTGGGGAAATAGGGATTGAATCACGGTGAGTAAAGACCGACGCATTGTAGGGTGGATGGTATAGATGCAGTATATTCATCTTTGTTTGGCGATCTTTTTAGGGGTTGCCGTGATACCTGTGTCACTTTTGGTAAAATACCGGACACTCCGTAATCTGGGTTATGGTCTTCTGCTGGTTTTTTGGGGAACTGCTCTGTTGAGCAGTGCCATTCTGCTTGATTATCTGCAAACGATCGGGCTTCTGCCATTCATTAGCGAGCCTGCATGGGGCTATGCCACACTCGTGCTGGTGGGGTATTTACCTGCTGTTCTGCTTACAGTGATGGGGCTGGTTCGGTGGTTCGGTTTTACCTCTTTGCTGGAGCGTGAAATTCGCCGCCGCCGTCATGTGGAAGCAGAGCTGCGCCAGCGTACAGTGCAATTACAGCACGCAGTGGAAGAAGCACAGAAAGCAAACCGGGCCAAAACAGAATTTCTCGCTAAAATGAGCCATGAACTACGTACGCCGCTCAATGCCATTATCGGTTTTTCCGAGGTAATGAACATGCAGATTTTTGGCGGCCTTGGGGAGAAAAAGTATGAAGAATATGCCCGCCTGATCCATCGCAGTGGCAAGCTGTTGCTTGAGATTATCAGCGATATTCTTGATCTTGCCAAGGTTGAGGCAGGCCGGTTTGAGCTGGAAGAGGAAGCATTCAGCCTGGGTAAACTGATTGAAGAATGTATGCCGATTGTTGAATTTAATGGCAAGCAGGGCAGAGCGCAGCTGGAAAGTTCTATCACGCAGGACCTGTATCTCTTTGCGGACCGCCGTATCGTGAAGCAGATGATTTTGAACCTGCTTTCCAATGCGATCAAATTTACCGGTGTTGAAGGCCGCATTGTGCTTGGCTGTTTTGTTAACCAGGATGGTTGCTACTCTCTTGTGGTGCAGGATACAGGTGAGGGCATGACTGAGGCGGAAGTGAAAATCGCACTGGAGCCTTTTGGACAGGTGGAAAGTGTGATGTCCAGAAGACATGAGGGCTCTGGCCTTGGGCTTTCACTGGTGCGTACCTTCATTCAGCTTCACGGTGGTGAAATCTCCATCGAATCCACCAAGGGTATGGGCACCACCGTTTATCTAACCTTCCCGGCAGAGCGGGCTGTTGCGGCAGAGACAAAAGCCTATGCTTAGGGGGGGTTAAAGTTTCGCTATCCCAGATCCGACGTGTTAGCGTCGGAGGTGATCCGGGGTTCAGGAATTTAAGGTGTTTCTGTTTTAGGTTGATACCAATTTCGTCACTCCCGGCGAGGGCATAGCCCGAGGGAAGGGAGCCTCTTAGCGCGCAGGTCTCTATTCTGCTTGAGATACCTGCCTTCGCGGGTATGACGGGATAAGAATAATCGACGAGCAGAAACACATTAATAAGGCCTTCGCCATAGGCGAAGGCATGTCTGTTTTAACGTAAACGTCAGCTTCGTAAATAGGTTCCCGTGTCGTTTTGTAGCGGTTCGGCTTTCACCACAAAATGATGATCATTTTGTGGTGGCTTCACTATACCTGCCTGTGGCAGGGCTCGGAATGACAGGGGATAGAAGTCAGGAATAGCTATCCCGCACAAGCAGCTTTGAAACGTTCCTCAAAAATAAGGCCCCAACTGGCACTATAGCCTTGGTACATCATATCCATCATGTCGCCATAGCCTTCCCAGTTGCTGTGGGTTAGTTCCACCTTGGTGCTTTTGTCTGAAAGCGCAGTGAAGGTGACGGCCACCAAGCCTGTTTGGTCGGCAGGCAGGCCCATATGGAAATCCATGCTGAAATAACCAAAAGGGTCATACTTTCTGATGGTCGCCCAATGATATTCACTGCCATCTTCGCTGGTCTCTACTATTTTACCGCCCAGCTTTGCTTCTACCATCAGTGATTTCACGCTGCTGCCTGCCATGCGTGACATGGCCCGTGTATCCAGGGGCCACCAGCTTTCCATTTTATTCAGGAAAGTTTCAAAAGCATGCTGCTGGTCGCATGGCACTTCAATGGTGTAGGTGAGTGGATCATACATTCTTGGTGTCTCCTAATTTTCTTTCATTTGGCGGGCAATTTCAGCCCCAAAGGCAAAAAGAGCGTCTGACCAAAAGCCGTCAAGATAGCGCCGAAGCTCTGTTAGGCCTTCGCGTTTAATTTGGTAAAGGCGACGGTTTCCCTCAGGTTGAACGCTCACCAACTTTGCCGCTTCCAACACTTTCAGGTGTTGGGATACGGCAGGCCTGCTCACCGGCTGGCCTGCCGCCAGTTCGCCCACAGTTTTTGGGCCAGCCATCAAGCCC
Source organism: Kordiimonas sp. (assembly GCA_050289785.1). Lineage (GTDB taxonomy): Bacteria > Pseudomonadota > Alphaproteobacteria > Sphingomonadales > Kordiimonadaceae > Kordiimonas. Next base: position 1,629 of record JBNKGK010000249.1, on the reverse strand, counting down.
TCGAAAATGTGCCTCCGAGTGGGGTCTGCCAGCGCTGTTAAAACATCTTGGTAAGCCATGACTAACTGTAAGCATGTACTTACCATACTGTCAAGCATTATTGAGATCAGGATTCCAATCAGCCATGTTTAGTGAGCAATAGCTTGTTCAAGCTGATTGAAACCAATTCTAGCGTTGACGATATATAGAGAGCGTGCAAGGTTCACAATTTTGCAGGCTGGGTATGGATCAATTTGTCAAAATGGACGCCCTGCCAGATTAGATGAAAAATAGCGACAGAAAGAGGGTCATCATGAAACTGGTAAACTTGCTTTATGGAACGGCTTTCCTGATGCTGGCAGCCTGTCAGGGCGCTGAGGATACAGGGAAACAGGCGGAAGCCGCCGGGCAGGCGCTGGACCTGGATATCAGCATTCCCTATGAGAAGTTTACGCTGGATAATGGCCTGCGGGTGATTGTGCATGAAGACCGCAAAGCCCCCATTGTTGCTGTCAGTGTCTGGTATCATGTGGGCTCTAAGGATGAGCCGGAAGGCAAAACAGGCTTTGCCCATTTGTTTGAGCATCTGATGTTCAATGGCTCTGAAAACTATGATGACGAATATTTCAAACCGTTTGAAGAGGTGGGGGCCACGGCCATGAACGGCACCACTTGGTTTGATCGCACCAATTATTTCCAGAATGTGCCCACACCAGCCGTTGAAATGGCCTTGTGGATGGAATCAGACCGGATGGGCCATTTGCTCGGTGCCGTGACAGAAGACAAACTGGATGAGCAGCGCGGCGTGGTGCAAAATGAAAAGCGTCAGGGCGACAACCAGCCCTATGGCACCATGCAATATAAGCAGCTTGAAGGCCTGTTCCCGGTGGGGCACCCATACAGGCATTCCACTATTGGATCCATGGAGGATCTGGACGCAGCTTCGCTGGATGATGTGAAAAACTGGTTCAAGCAATATTATGGTGCGGCCAACACTGTGCTGGTGCTGGCGGGTGATATTGACGCGGCGACAGCGAAGCCTCTGGTCGAGAAATATTTTGGTGATATTGAAGCGGGCCCACCGCTCGCCCAGCACAAGGCTTGGGTGCCCACGCGTGAAAATAACACCGTGGAAGAAATGGTGGATCAAAGTGCCCCGCAGGTGCGCATTAACCGGGCATGGGCGGTGGCACCGCGCAGCCACAGTGACGCGGCGCTGATGAACCTTTCAGCCGAGGTGTTGGGGGGCGGTAAAAACTCCCGCCTGTATCAGGCGCTGGTGTACCAGAACCAGCTTGCCGTTTCTGTGCAGGTGTCCTTGCAGCCTTTTGAACTGGCCAGCATGTTTGAGGTGGAAGTGACCTTAAAGCCGGATGCTGATGAAAAAGAAGCCCTTGCGCTGATGGATCAGGTGATTGGGCAGTTTCTGGCGGAAGGCCCCACTGCAGACGAGCTGGAGCGGGCGAAGGCCGGGCTTTTGGCCTCCAGTGTACGCGGGCTTGAACAGATAGGTGGTTTCGGCGGCAAGGCGGCTGCTTTGGCGCGGGGTGAGCTTTATCAGGGTGATCCGGCCGCTTACAAGAAAGTGCTGGAGCGCACAGCCAGTGCAACGGGTGAAGGTGTGCGTGATGCCGCGGCTAAATGGCTGGG
>JBNKGK010000248.1:0-5519 GCA_050289785.1 Kordiimonas sp. | reverse complement strand
ATTAAGTTGAGATTAAGTTTAAGAAATTAGGCTGTGGGTAAATTTTAGAGATTAAGTTTTGAGATATATTTAGTGACAATTTTCTGTATTTTTTATAGGATTTTAGTGTTATTTTTTGATTAAATTTTCTCACCTAGAGCCCTTGCCCTCTCTCTCAGGCTTTTCTCATCCGTTTCAATATGACGAATGGCCATCAATGTGCAGCACATCGCCGCTATCGCCGTGATCATGCCCCACAGCATGGCTTGCCTCAGAGCTTCACTAGAAGAAGCTCCTGCCTGCGTAAATGCGTCGCTTAAAGCACCCACTGCATATGGCCCAATGGCATAGGCCCCAAGGGTAACAACCATGATGGTGAACGCAGAAATGGTGGCCCGGACACGGGGGATCACCAGATCAGCCGATGTGGAGGCTCCAGGCCCAAACCCCATTGCGCCGACAAAATAACTGATATACATGCCAGTATAAGCCGTTGTCAGGTCATCCGCGGTCAGAAAAACCAGAATAGCAAGGGCCGAGAGTACGCCACTGCAAAGCTGCACATAAAGCTTGCCCCGGCTTGTAAAGGTTCTAAGCTTATCAGCTAGCAGCCCCCCAAGCAGAACCCCCGGCAATCCCATTACAACGAACCCCATACCCAAGGTGGTGCCAACCTCGGCGGGGCTGACATCAAAGGTACGTTGGAGATAAGGAACACCCCAAAAACCAACGCCCATAGCCATGAAAGTGGACCCAACAAAGCTACCGATGGTGAACAACAGCGCTTTGCATTTAAAAATAAGCCCAAAAGCCACAGGATCACGCAGAGCAAGGGATTGTATCCATGATAGAGATACATAAACACCGACCCCCAGTGTAACCCACTGCAAGAAATCACCTGTCAGATAAACCAGTCCCCAGGCACCCCCGCCTGTCAAAGCTGCAGTAAAAGCATTGATCATTATATGACGCACACCGCCACCATCTTTCATGAGCAGCCAGAGATTTGTGACAGGCAATAAGCTGACAAGAGAGAGAAAGGCTTCTTTAAAAGGGTGCGGTTCAGCCACTGTTCGTACACCGTCTGCCAGGCCACGCAATGGTTCTTTCAGGGTTGCAACCCAGAAGGCCATGAGAACACCGGGAATGCCAACAATCAGAAAGGCCGCCTGCCAGCCTTTCAACCCCAAAGGCGCAAGAGTGGGGTCAGAAAAAGCCGTATTCCAGCTATCCAGCACCATGCCACCCAGATATAACCCCAGACCAGAACCAACATAAATGCCGGCCGCATAAACAGACACGACAGTTGTGCGCACTTTTGGGGAAAAATAGTCATACATGATGGAATAGGAGGAAGGCGAGGCCGTGGCTTCACCGATCCCGACACCAAATCGGCAAAAAGCCAGAGAGCCGAAACCTTTCGCCAGGCCGGACAAAGCAGTCATCAGGCTCCAGAAACCCAAACCGATGGAAATAAGTCTGGTGCGGTTCCACACATCTGCAAGCTTTCCAAGAGGAATGCCAAAAACCGCAAAAAACACAGCAAAAGCGGCTCCTCCCAGGAACCCCATGTCCGCATCTGTTAACTGAAGGTCAGCCTTGATATCTTCTGCGAGAATAGAGATGATCTGCCGATCAATCACATTACAGATATACACCAGAACAAGCACCATCAGAACATATCTGGCATAGGGGCTATCTACCTGATTGCCTGTATCCTCAACGGCATCCTGCTCGCCTTGTCTTGGCAACAACTCTACGTCTTCCACACATACATTCAACTCTGACTTCATGAACTATCCTCACCTTTATATGTAGAGTTCCTTAGTGACTTATTTTCTTTCCCTAGAACTTGTATGATACTGTGAGTCCATAGGTTCTGGGGGCGATAGGGTACAAGCGGATATGGTTCCCAACATTACCGCTACGCCCAATTGATTTGATGCTATAGGCTGACACATTGGTTAGGTTATATGCCCATAACGCAACACTGAGGCGGGCTTTTAGGGTGGTAAGCTCCAGCCAACCATTTAATAAGCCATAGGCCTTCTGGGAAGCTTCCGGTGTTTCATAATTATCGAAATGGGTTTTGCCTTTATAGGAGTATTCCGCACGCAAAACCGCGTAACCAACCCCTTTAACAGGCAGACCATATGCCCCGGCCAGATTGAAAGCTAACTTGGGGGCCTCTGGTAACCTGTTCCCTGTTGCATCTCTGGCCTCACCCAAAAATGTTCCATTTGAAAATTTTGTAAAACGGGCATCCAGAAACGAGAAACCACCTTCCACACTTAGTCTATTCAGAGGCTTGGATATGAAATTAAGCTCCACCCCCTGTATTTCGGATTTTTCTGCATTTGTAACAGGCCCCCTTAGCGTATTCAGCAACTCGTCAAAGACGGTCACTGGAACCTGTTGATCATGATAGTTCATATGAAAGGCTGAAACACCAAGCTGCAGATGTTCACCCCAAAAACTGCCCTTAAGCCCAATTTCATAATTGGTGAGGCGCTCATCATCGTAAAACGTATTATTCAGATCCCGCGCCTCATACCCACCGGATTTAAATCCCTGACTATAAGTGGCATAAGTAGAGACAGTATCTGAAAAGTCATATTTCAGCGAAACAAGCGGTGTAAAAGCCGACCAACTGTTCTTTTCATCTACATTTGCTAATGACACCCCCGATAAAGTGACATCATGTTTGGTCGCTCTTTCCTCGTAATTAAGCCTGCCCCCGAAAATAACGGACAGATTTTCACCAAGAGAGAAAGTTGCCTCCCCAAACAAGGCATAAGCATCCGCTCTATTAACAGGACTATCGACCCTGTAGAGCCGCGCATCCTGGAACGTACCAATCCAGAATTCAGAATCCCTCACAGCAAAATAATAAGCCCCCAAATTCCATTGAAATGCTGCAGCCTTCGCTACGTTGATCCTGAATTCCTGTGAATACTGAACGGCATGCCCATTCAGCTCTGTATAGACGATATTGGCTGCACCTCCATCACCATCTTCCAGAAAATAGGAATCAATTTCCCGGTAAGTCGTCATAGACGTAAGGCTGAAACCTTCGCTCTCCCACCGCAGTTCCGCGGAGCCACCCCAGGCCTTTCGGTCATTCCTGCCTTTGATATCATAGGCAACTGCACGCCCCTCAGGCAACAGCACACCGCTCACCTGCTCGGTTGGTAAGGGCTCATTCGGATAACGCCGAAGGAAAAGAGGTGCATATATGCCAAAATCACGCCCATAATCGACAATGAAGTCTGCTTGCACAGTCGCCACGGGTTTAAGGCGCAAACGGGCACGAACCCCCGCAAAATCAGTGCTATCTACACGTCCGCCCCTGAAGCTGTTTTCTGTATATCCGTGATTATAGGATGTTCTGTAGGCCAACCGCCCCAAAACCTTGGGGCTGCCCATGGCACCACTGACAAAGCCGTCTGTCGCTATATGCCCATAGTTCCCAAGGGTAGCACTGGCACCTGCCTCAAATGCCTGCGTTGGGGCCTTGGTGGTTACCTTCACTATACCACCAGCGGCATTTTTGCCGCTCTTTGTCCCCTGAGGGCCTTTCTTGAGCTCCAGTTTCTCTATATCGTAGAAAGATAGCCCCCGGTCTGTCCGTTTTGCCAGAAAGGTTCCGTCACGGTAAAAGGCAACCCCATCTTCAGTACCTGGCCCACCAAGAGGGGTGGATATTCCCCTCATCGCAAATCGAACAGTACCAAAATCATAACCCGCGTTAGTGCCTACAGCCAAAGCAGAAATATTCAGCATATCACTGACACCACTTCGCTCGAGGTGGCTTTCGTCATAGGCTACACTGGATGATGTTTTATCTTGCAATAACTCTGGTGGCTTATCGGCCGTAACATTAATTTCTTCCAAAGGATCAGGATGTAACACCTCGGATACCGGTGCACTTGGCCTGGGCGCCAAAACCTGCGGGGCTTTCTTAACGGCAGCCTTGTCATCCGGTTTACCGAGCCTCACTGCTCCATCAGCATCCAGAGTATAACTGATATGAGCATCCCCAATAAGTGTCTTAAGGGCTTCTGAAATCGGCATAGCACCGGAAACAGAAGAAGACATAATGCCATCGGTAACATGAGACGGAGCAATAATTAGGGAGCCACTTTGACGGGAAAAGGCCACCAAAGCCTCCGCCAGAGACTGCGCAGGGATATCAAACGTAACAACCCGCTCCCGCATTTTCCCATCCTCTGTATCGGCCGCAACATCAAAGCTGCATATGGCCAACGCCAGGCACACTACCAAAGACGCTTTCATTACCCTCGCTTTCCGGTCAGATATCTTGTTTGCATATTTCCCCGAACCATATGCCACCAACCGAAAAACATCGCCTCATCAGCATTTCCAATAGCTTCGAGACATATTCGATTAGTAAGATACTCAGGCTCTGTATATTCGACCCCCCTTTACCCACTTTTTTTGAAAAAAGTAAAACCCATATCGCGGCAACATGAAACCGCAGCCCCCACAGGCATGGAACCGTGAGAAACTTCAGCTGGATTTACCGCGCAAGATCACCAACTCATCTGTCAGGCTTGTCGCTTCAATCGGTAATGCTGCCACTAACAACTCTAACATTCTGTTAAACTGACCCGCCTTGAAAGAGAGCGTCAGCCGTGTTTCACCAAGCTTCTCATCCTTCAAAATAATTTTGCCTTTATAATAACGGCTTACATCCGCCAGAACATCTTTAAGGGGGGCATTCACATAAACAAGCTGACCACTGCGCCACAGCCCCACATCGGCAACGGCAATGGCCTTAACTTCCCCTATAGGTGCATGATAGGGCGCAAAAACCTGTTCACCAGCCTGCAACACCTTCTTCGCACTTTCGATATCCGAATAACCTTCTGAAGAACCGACGGCGCTCCCTTTGAGCACTTCAACCATACCTGATTCCACAGAAATGCGCACGGCATCAAGGCCCCGGTGCACGTCAAAAGCTGTACCCAGCACTCTGATGGTGGCGTTTTCTACATCTACGGAAAAAGGGCGCTGCATATCTTTGGACACCGAGAAATAAGCTTCCCCCTTTTCAAGGGAAACATGCCTTTCCTGATCATCAAAACTGGTTTTCAAAATTGAGCCAGCCCCCAAAATCACCTGGGTGCCATCTGCCAATATCACATCCTGTATTTCACCCGCTGCCGTTTTATACTCCTGTACCATCAGAGGTGCAGGTTTCTCAAACAGGGCAATACCCGCAAACACCAGAACAGTAATGGCGCAGGCAAGCAGTCCGTAAGCAAAACGCCCCTGAGGCATAAACCCTTCTATAGCGTCTGCACATGTCTCATATAATCTGGCCAGAAGCCCCTGTTGATGGTCGGCCTCTTTCAGATACGCGAGGTGTTGCATGTCCGCACTTGCGCTCCATGCCGCTTCCTGAAGGCGGAATACATGCTCATGAGCAGGGTCAGCTTTTAGCCAGGCTTCAAAGGCATCCATATCAGCAATGCTTACGTCGTCAGCATACACCCGCACCAGCCAATCAGCAGCTT
>JBNKGK010000247.1:0-5529 GCA_050289785.1 Kordiimonas sp. | reverse complement strand
ATCCAGAAATAAGGTTAATTTAACCAGTGCTGACAGATCACTTTCAAGGAAAAATGGTAAGAAACTACTTCCTTCGATTCCAAAATACCGTTTTAGCCTCCTCTACAAAATGCAAGTCATTCCAGAAGGGCTAAAAACAACTTATATTTGGCAGCAAAGTGATGACATTTCAATGACCCAGGGTTCCCCCATCATCAAATTATCAGACGTCGGCCTCACGCTGGAATCAGGGGCAGGCCCCGTGCCTATCCTCCATGACATTAATCTGAGCATTGACGCGGGCGACTGTGTGGGCATTATTGGCCCCTCTGGTTCTGGCAAGTCATCCCTCCTTAGCCTGATGACAGGGCTGGAACAAGCCAGCACCGGGACCGTGATCATTGATGGTCTGCCCTTTGAAAATGCCGACGAAGACAGCCTTGCCAAACACAGGCTTGCCCGCATTGGCATCGTGATGCAGGCTTTTCATCTGATCCCCACGCTGACTGCCCTTGAAAATGTGGCCATACCGCTTGAGCTGGCAGGGGCAAAAGATGCCTTTAAAAAAGCAGAAGAAGAATTGAAAGCTGTTGGTCTTGGCCACCGGCTCGAGCATTACCCCACCCAGCTTTCCGGCGGGGAACAACAGCGTGTGGCCCTGGCCCGAGCGCTCGCCCCTCAGCCTGCCCTTCTGTTTGGTGATGAACCCACAGGCAATCTGGACAGCAAAACCGGGGACGCCATTATCAAGCTTTTGTTTGATCTGGCTTCGGCACGGAGCTCTACCCTTATTTTAGTCACGCATGACCCGGCCCTTGCGGACCGCTGTGACCGGGTGATCACCATGGCAGATGGCCGCATTGCCTCTGATACCGGCCGGAAAAAACTGGCGCCCCTGCAAGTGGGCACACCCTGATGATCAGCCACAACACCTCTCTGCCCATTCCCTTAAGGCTGGCCCTGCGTGAACTGCGCGGGGGATTGGCTGGTTTTCGTATTTTTGTGGCCTGCCTCATCCTCGGGGTGACGGCCATTGCCGCTGTTGGCTCGCTCACCAGCGCCATACAGGAAAGCATCACCCGGGAAGGGCAATCCATCCTTGGCGGTGATATTGAGATTAATATTTTCCAGCAAGAAGCTGACCAAGCCCTCTACACGTGGGCTGAAGGCTATGGACGCCTTTCCTCGTCTGCCCGGCTGCGCACCATGGCACGCACGGTACCCGAAAATGGAGAAGCCAGCTCTACCCTTGTTGAGTTGAGAGCAGTGGACAACCTCTATCCGCTCTATGGCAATTTTATCACCAGTCTTGCGCTGGACCACAGCGGCCTGTTCACCAAAGAAGGGAAGCATTGGGGGGCAGCCATTGAGCCTGCTCTCGCGGGCCGTTTAAAAGTGAAGTTGGGGGATACACTACGCCTTGGCAATATTACAGTAAAGGTCCGTGCCCTGATTGAAAAGGAGCCCGATAAAGCTAATCTTGGTTTTCAGCTTGGCCCTACCGTTATGGTGTCAACTGAAGCCTTCCGACAAACAGACCTTATAACCCCCGGCAGCCTTGTAAACTATTATTATAAACTCCGTCTGAACCAGGGCGGTGAGCTGGCCAAAACACTGGAAAGCCTGGAGGCCACCTTCCCTGACAATGCCTGGCGCGTGCGCAGCCGCAACACCAGCGCACCGGGCCTGAGGCGCTTTCTGGACCAGATGGGCATGTTTCTCACGCTCGTGGGCATTGCCGCCCTTGTGGTTGGCGGCGTTGGGGTGGGTAACGCGGTCAAAGGTTATATGGACCGTAAAACCAAAACTATCGCCACCCTCAAGATATTGGGGGCAAGTGGCAGCACCATCTTTAAAACCTATTTCCTTCAGGTGCTGATCATTGGCTTCGCGGCTACCCTTATTGGCCTGAGCCTTGGTGCCGCCCTGCCAGGCGTGCTGGCCACCTTTCTGCCCGACAGCCTGCCGGTGCAAACCGGGGCAGGGTTCTATCCTAAAGCACTGGTCATGGCCGCTCTCTATGGCCTGCTTGTCACCATCGCCTTTACCACATGGCCCCTTGCAAAAGCCCGTGATCTGCCAGCCATGCGGCTGTTCCGCGCCCTGGTGTCACCAGATAGAAAATGGCCCAGGCCAGCCTATCTGGCGCTCACAGGTCTTGCCGCAGCGGTGGTTGTGTTGATCGCTGTTACCATGGCCGATAATGCTGTGCTGGCAGCGGGCTTTCTGGGCGGCACGGCCCTTACTTTCCTGCTACTGCGCCTCACCAGCCTGATGATTGAAAAAACAGCAGCCAAGGCCCCACGAGCAGGCAGCGCTATCACCCGTATGACCATTGCCAACCTGCACAGACCGGGGGCGGCAACGGGCGCTGTGGTACTGTCCCTGGGGCTGGGGCTTACCCTGTTTTCCGGCTTGGCGCTGGTGGAAGGCAATATGACCAGACAGCTTGAAAATGACATCCCTGAGGATGCACCAGCCTTCTTCCTCTTAGACATTCAGAAACACCAATTGGCAGATTTTACAGAGACAGCTCTCTCCCTTCCCGGCGTGGAAGAGCTGGTAACTGTGCCCTCACTCCGAGGCCGCATTAGCAAGCTGAATGGCCTGCCCGCCAGTGAAGACAAGGCCGCCGATAACGTGCGCTGGGTGCTGCGTGGTGACAGAGGCCTCAGCTATATGGATGAGCTGAGTGAAGGTGGCGAGATTGTCGAAGGGGAGTGGTGGCCCGTATCTTACTCAGGCCCACCGGAAATCAGCCTTGGTAAGGAAGTGGCTGATGGCCTTGGCCTGAAAATCGGCGATACGCTGACAGTGACAGTACTTGGCCGTGAGATTACAGCCACGATCCGTTCCCTCAGGGAAATAAACTGGGGCACCTTTGGCTTTAACTTTATCATTCTGTTTGACCCTTACACCCTGCAGGCCGCGCCACATAGCTATATGGCCACCCTGAAAACTACAGGAAACACGGAAACAGAGACCTACCAGGCCCTGACCGGCAAATTCACAAATGTGACCGCTGTGCGCATGAAAGAAGTGCTCTCCAGTGTGAATGAGATGATGACACAGGTAAGCACCGCCGTGCGAGCCACAGCCTTTGTAGCAATCATCGCCGGGGTACTGGTGTTAGCTGGCGCGCTGGCTGCCGGATTCCGCCAACGCGTTTACGAATCAGTGATTCTCAAGGTAGTGGGCGCTGTGCGGAAACAAATTCTAACAGCTTATCTCATGGAATATGCGTTGATTGGCCTTGTAACCGCCCTTATTGCCCTTACCCTTGGCGGGCTGGCAGGGTGGGCCTTCATCAGCCTTGCTATGAAAATGCCCTTCACCTTGCTGCCGGAACCGATGATTCTAACGGTGGCAAGCAGCCTGATTGTCACCATTTGTGCCGGACTTGCCTCTACCCTCAAGATATTGTCTGTGAGGCCCAATCAGGTGTTACGCACCGAATAGAACAACGTGATATTTGGATAAAATCGGTCAAAAATCGTACAAATCTGATCCGATTGCTGTTGCAAGCGGCATGACAAGTCCCCATATTATATCCAAACCAATTAACCTTATGGTGGAGAGAAATGGTACAACGCTATAACACTGCATTTGGCACAGCCGCTCGTACACAAACTGCTGAGTTTGACGAGGGCCTGCGCTCTTACATGCTGAAAGTCTATAACTATATGGCATCCGGCGTGCTGCTGACAGGTATTGTCGCCATGCTGGTGGGTAATAATGAAGCCCTCAACAGCCTGTTCTTCACACAACAGATGACACCCTATGGCGTACATCTTAGCATGACGGGCCTAGGTTGGCTGGCAACGCTATCCCCACTCGCTTTCATTCTCGTGATGAATTTCGGCATTAACAAGCTATCTGCTGGCGCGCTGCAGATGATTTTCTGGGCTTTTGTGACCTGCTTTGGCATCTCACTCTCGTCTATCTTCTTCATCTATACAGACATTAGCATCGCCCGCACTTTCCTTATCACTGCGGCTACTTTTGGTGCGCTGAGCCTTTATGGTTACACCACCAAGAAAAGCCTTTCCGGCATGGGTACCTTCCTGATCATGGGATTGTTTGGCCTTATTATTGCCAGTGTGGTAAACCTCTTCCTGCAATCCACAATGCTGGAGTTTATCACATCCGTTGCTGGCGTGCTGATTTTCGCTGGCCTCACAGCTTATGATACACAGCGCATTAAAAACGAATATTACATGATGTCCACCGGCGAGATGGTTGCCAAAGGCGCTATCATGGGTGCTGTCAAGCTGTATCTGGATTTCGTGAACCTGTTCATGTATCTGCTGCGCTTCCTCGGCAATCGCGAATAGACACAGCTTGTAAACGACAAAGAAAGGCCCGGCCAACCTGCAGGGCTTTTTATTTGTGGCTCAGGCCACGTTCCCAGCGGATGCTTTGCAGGCGCACGCCAAAGGCTACGTTTAATGCACTCAACGTCAGTGATGTGTTTGCTTGTTGGTCTACACCCCCATTGATAACCGGGAGCTGAAAGCACGCTATACCACGTGTGGACCTATTCCCCCGAAGGGTATTGTATTCAGCCCACTCCCGACCACAGATAAGGGTTTGCTGAATCCGCCATGCGGCAAACACAACAAAACCACCCTGTCGAGAGCGGTGAACCGGGTATAAGACGCTTTCTACGTCAAAAACAGCTTACAACAGGAAAGAAGCTCAGCAAGAGCAGAGAACAGCCAAGTGTCGCATAAGTGGTGAATTTAGCCTAAAACCATATTGCTCGTCACCCGACGGCTTGACCGGCGGGTCCATGCCAATAGTTTTCACAAGCTAATCAATGGATTACCCAATCAAGTGGCGTAAACGCCTACTTCGTGAACGGGTAATGACGAGTCATGATACACTTCCCTTTTTGCCATGACTTTCGAAGGGCCAGTATCCAGACCAACCTGCACAGCCACTGAATGCCAGCCGAAGCCTGTGCCCGCGAAGGCGGGTACTGGCATGAGGAGTAAAAGAAAGGGGACCAAACGGCCCCCTCCATATCATAGTGTATAGCGAAAATCGACAAAGCTGGTTACTACGCCAGCCCTTTTTCCATGGCGGATGCCAAACGCTTCGCAAACGCGGCCGGATCATCCAGCGGATCACCCTCCAGAATTCTGGCCTGATCAAGGATCAGAAGCACAGGATCAGTGAGTGTATCAACAGCACCCTTTTCACCAGCTTTATCCGCCAACTGCTTGATCACCGGATGGCCCGGGTTAATCTCCAGCACCTTGGCTGTGACACTATCCAGCTGATTATGCGCCTTCAAAATACGTTCAAGGTGCATGTCCATGCCCGTGTCATCCGCCACCAAACACGCCACTGTTTCGGTGAGGCGGTCAGATGTACGAACGTCTTTCACCTGCTCGCCGAACACTTCTTTCATCAGGGTTGTCAGCGTGGTGAGCGCGCCTTCACTGGCTTTTTCGGCTTTATCATCCTCAGCCGTTTCCCCGGCAATATCCTTCAGGTCACTTGCACCACGGGTGATGGATTTGAAAGGCTTGCCTTCAAAATCAG
>JBNKGK010000246.1:0-5538 GCA_050289785.1 Kordiimonas sp. | reverse complement strand
GAGGGACCCATATGATAAAGCCGGGCACCGCGATAGTGTTGGCGCACCTCATCGCGGGCGAGCCCGCCTGATGTTACCACATTGTCTGCCAGTCCAATCGGTAGGCCCATGGCAATCAGTTGGTCCCGTACAAAGGTTCTCGGCCTTGGCGCGTTGGACAGGAAAAGAGTGGTGACACCCTCACGTCTGGCATTTTCTATAGCAGTGACGGAAGCGGAATTTAACTGCATGCCATCATGGATGACACCCCATAAATCGCTGATCAGCAGAGAGCAGTCTGTCAGGCGGGCATTCAAGCCCGCCGCCCAGCTTACAATATCGCCGGAGGAATTAGGCATAAATTACAGTTCCTGATTCAACTCATTGGCTGATACAGGCTCTCCAAATAGATATCCCTGTGCAAATTCAATACGGGCATCAAGCGCTTCTAAAACCATATCTTCTTTTTCTATTCTGCTTACTATTAACTGCATACCATTCCGTCTGAGGAAGGATTTGAACGATTCTATATCACCCTCTTCAGGGTGGCTGATGCTGATGTCTCTCAAATCGGCTTTGATAAACTGGAAGTATTGGGTTCCCAGGATGGTAAAGTCCTGATTAAAGTCTTTTACCATATCCATGGAGAAGGCAAAACCTCTGCGGCCAAGTGTCATCAGCCGTTCTTTCACATCACCTTCCAGCGATAAATAATCTTCCTGAGAAATTTCAAAGACCAGCCGTTCAGCGAATTCTTCATTAGAGGTCATGAAATCAATAAACTGCGGGAAGAACTCATCATCCATCATGGAATAACGAGACATATTACAGAAGAAGCGAATACCAGGTTTCCTTCTGCCCAGACGTCGTACCAGCTGGATCAGGCGGAACAGCAGCAGGTTGTCAATTGTTCCAATCAGGCCCTTGGCTTCGGCCACTTTCATATATTGCCGTGGCAGGATGATGCGGCCTTCCTCGTCGCGTACGCGGGAGAGACATTCATAATGAACAGTTTTCCTCGAGGGCAGGCTGACAATAGGCTGCATATAAAGGTCTACCCGGTTTTCCGAGAGTGAGCTGCGAATAACAGTGAGAAGCTGATCCTCGCGCTTGATGAGCCGGATAGGTGCCTTTTTCCTGTCCATACCCCTAGGGGTGGCTTTGCCGGATTTTCTGCTGCCAGCCCCGCTTGCTTTTGCTGGTGCAGAAGAGGCTTGGTCATCCTCGATGGCATCGTTCTCTTCAGGGGGCGTATCCACCATGGCAAGGGCGGCTTCCTCTGGTGTAAGCTCCAGTTCCTGAATTTCTTCTTCTGTTAGTAATTCTTCCTCTGGCTCAACTGTCTCATCCGGAGTGGCAGGCTGTACCTGCTTTGTCTCCGGTATGTCGGTGCTGGTGGTGGCTTTTGTCTCTGTTGCTTCTTTGGTAGCTGATTTATCTGCCTTTGGATTAGCTTTTCTGAATTCTATCTCTTTTTCCATGACCTGGGTGAGCAGGGTGTGTAGAACTTTCAACTCACTAACAAGTTTGTCGCCTTTTTCATTATCAGACTGGGATTTTTTATCTACGTCCCTGCGTATGCGCTCCAGGTCGCCACGCAGGATAAGCGCCATGTCTTCCAACTTGTCCAGTCGGCTTTTAGCCCCTCCCTCGTTTCTGGCATGGATAATCCAGCTCTGAAGCTGCCAGGCACCAAAGAAAACAAACATACCAATCATGCCGGAGGTTACATCGGAGAGGCCAAACAAACGGGGAGGGATAACCATAAAGGCCAGACCCAAAACAGCATAAGAAAAAAACAAGAGAACTTGTGTAAAGGGCCCCATAATTCTCCAATCCATTTACCCAGAAACCCAGCTCGATATAGCAGCTTAAAGCTTCATAAACAAAAAATTGTTAATATTTTTCAAAAATGATCTGTTTCCATCCATAGTCTAACCACAATATTGTGTCATCAACGGAGCTTAACAAATCCAGTAAAGGATGCCATCATGAGAAAATTGTTTAACGGGAGGCGTTGATGAAGAAGATTTTTCTTGGCCTTTTTCTTGTTTTGATTATTGCTGCCATAGGCCTTTATTCGCAGCTGAATACTATTGTCAAAGCAGGGGTGGAAACCGCGGGTCCTCAGGCGCTGAAGGTGCCGGTAACCCTGGAAGGTATCAATATTTCACCTCTGTCCGGGAAAACCACTTTGAAGGGGCTGAAAATTGGGCAGCCTGATGGTTTTGGCGATGGCACTATGGCTGGTATTGGTGAACTGGACGTGAAGCTGGATCCTCAAAGCCTGCTGACAGATCATGTGAAGGTGGATTATATCACCGTTGATGCGCCCTTATTGGACGTCCGGATGCTGGGCGGAAAGACCAATTTTAAAGCGCTGCAGGACAGACTGAATATGGCTCCGGCACCAGATACTGCTGAAAGCAACCTCACGCTGACCATTAAAAAAATTAAAGTGAAAGCTCCGCAGCTTTCTGTCACCAGTGACGGCATGCTCTCTGGCCAGAAGGATGTCAAGTTGGCGGATTTTGAAATCACTAACCTGGGTACAGATGAACAGGGGCTTGCCCCGCGTGAGATTGCCCGGCATGTGATGGATGTGCTGCAGCCACAGATTGCCAAGGCTCTTATTGAAATGGGCGCATCTGATAAAGTGCAGGATCTGGCAGGTGATGCAAAAGGCAAGCTGGAAAAGGGCTTGGGGGGCATGCTGGAGAAGCTGAAAAATAAAAAATAGCCCATGGACACTCTCTGGATGGCGAATTAGGGTATTGTTATGGAGGTGGTTGTGCTTATAGGCATTATCACCTATTTTTTGCCTGAGATGAGGGAGGGCTATAATGTCGCTGGAAAAAATCACCGATAAAGTACGGGACAAGGTGGGGGCGCATTCTCCAATTGAAGCGATCATCAAATTTGATTTCGGGGATGACGGTGTGGTGCGGATTGATGGTTCGGTCAGTCCAACAGTTGTGGATAACGCTGATACAGACGCAGATTGCACGGTCAAAGTGCGAATGGATGATTTTATTGAAATCGCTCAGGGCAACCTTAACCCGCAAATGGCTTTTATGTCTGGCAAGATACAGGTGCAGGGCGATATGAGCCTGGCGATGCAACTGGGCTCTATCCTGTAATATCTCACCCTGGTTTTCTGCGTACCAAAAGGAGGCACCGGGAATGCTGGATAAGCTTCGTTCCCTGACAGTGGGCCTGAGCCTGCTTGTTGTTGTGGCAGGCATTGCTGTTTATCTGTTCGTGCAGATGGGCGGTGGTGACAGGTTGTTTGGGGAGGGGGATGGTAATTTACCCCCTGTTGTTTTTGAGGATTTGGCCTATAAACCTGTGGATGTCGGTTATCTTATGTGTCCGGCTAGTGTGTGCCCAGCAGCGGAAGCGGATGCCGAAGCTGAACTCTTTCAGGTAGGTGCATCGGAGCTGAGGCGGACAGTGGCCGATTTTGCGGATGACTTGCCAACCATCCGTACCTTCCGGTTTGACCTGGTAACAAGCCAGTTTGATTTTACCGAGCGGTTGCCGGGCCAGGGCTTCCCTGCTGTCATCACTGTGAAGGTGCTGGATGATACGCCTTATTCCAGCAAGCTGGTGCTTTATAGCCGTCAGCCTGTGGGCGAAAGCACGTCAATGGATCATCAGGAGAGGCTGGAACGCTGGGTGCGCACAATTCGGTCTCGTCTGGGGGAATAGGCTGCAAGCCGCTTATTGAGCGCGGAATTCTGCAGAAAGCTGCGCCATAACCTGCTGTTTGGCTTCTGCAAGAATGCCTTTGCCCTGAGAATGAACAGCTTCTGAGATTTCATTCTGTAAGCTGATCAGTTTCTCAAAGTAAGGAGACTGTTCTTTCTGTTTGAGAATAGACAGCAGTTCTCCTGCTTCGAAGTGCAGCAGGTAAACATCAGCCAGCATATCATTCCATTTGCGGTCATAAGAAAGCTGAGCGCCGCGAATGGCCCGAACAACAGAACCCTGCACTTTATTGAACCCAAATTGTTTGATGGCAGATTGAACATCACCTTCATGTTTTACAGTGTTCAACAGCATTAAAGAGAGGTTTTTGTTGGTGCCAGTATAGCGCAGAAAGCGGATCGCGGCTTCCCGGGAAGAGGTGTTGAACATCTCTTGGTGTGTTGCTGCATAGTCGCTTTTGGGCAGGGAAGCATATGTTGTAGCCATATTATGGCCAGCGGTTGCATAAGTGGGCAGCGATACAGATGCCAAAGCAACACAGGAAACGGCTGACGCTACGATTTCTCTCGACCACCCTTTTAAAGCATTCAAAATCATACATACCCCTTGCTGTAATAACAGGGCAATTATGACGCTTTATGTTACAGCTCTGTGACAGAAAATACTTCCGTCCCTTTTTTCTGGCAGTGTCATAAAAAATTCACATAGATTTACGCGGCTCGGGAGCGGTGTTGTTAACAATTTGGAATTAAAAGATATTTTTCTTAACGGCGAGGTGGAAAAAATATCTCCTTTGCAATCAGTGGCTTAAAATATATTTGGCGAGATTTTCTCTGCATGTTACATATTTTTGTAACAAAATTATGGATAATAACAGGGTTGCACAAAGGAGATCGATATGCGTCTAGAACTCACAAGTGTTTTGTTAGGTGTATCAATTTTTACTGCTGCAGCAGTGGCCGAAGAAGCCCGGTTCGATCAATTCGCCACTCTGGCACTGGAAGATGGCTACGCTTCTGAAGAGCTTGGTGCCGGTGACTGGAGTAAAGCTGAAGAAGCCTTGCTGGGTGGCCAGTTTGCTCCCGAAGATGAAGTCTTTGCCAAGCTTAATCTCGCTTTTGTATATAGCACAACAGGCCGTCGTGATCAGGCCGTTGCCATTTATAATGAAATTTTGTCTGGCAGGGAAAACCCATACGCACTTCTGCTGAATGGTGAGCCGCGTCGGGTGAAAACAATTGCAAAAACTGCGCTGAAGAAGATGAGCCAATAACCCATACCCGGGCTCAGTTACAGCATATCTGTTTTTTGTTGATGCTGTATTCGTCACTCCCGGCGAGGGCATAGCCCGAGGGAAGGGAGTTTCTTACCGCTCTGGTCTCTATTCCGCTTGAGATACCTGCCCTCGCGGGTATGACAGAATAAAAATCATCGACAAGCAGAAATGCTGTATGATTTTGAAAGTGCGCTCTTGATGGGCGCACTTTTTTATTGTCTCTTACCTTGAGCTGTTATTCTGGGCGAGTGATGTGGGCAATATTAAGATAGACAAGAATCTGGTTTTGCGGAGCCTTTTATTCACGCTTCCACTGGTAGGCCTCATCTGGAGCGCTCAGCCTGTGCTTTTGTCATTAACGCTGTTTCTAAACTTATGGCTTTTAGCTTTCTGGGATGCCCATTCTTACCGTTTACCAAACCTTTTTAATCTGAGCCTGCTTTGCGCAGGTATCCTACAGGCCTATTTCCTGCAGCCTGATCCGATGCCCTATATTTATGGTGTGGCCGGTGGTTTTATGACGCTGTTGTTAATAAATTCTGTTTACCGTCTCGTTCGCAAAAAAGACGGCA
>JBNKGK010000245.1:0-5576 GCA_050289785.1 Kordiimonas sp. | reverse complement strand
TAGTGCAGACCTTCTGACGATTGACTGGCTGGAAGCAAAAGGGTTTGAGTATGACATTATTACAGATGACCTTTTGGACGAAGAAGGTGTTGCGCTTCTAAATAACTATAAGGTGGTTATGTCTGGCAACCACCCGGAATATCCAACCACAGCCATGCTGGATGCCATTCAGGCCTATACAGACCAGGGTGGTCGCTTCATGTATATGGGGGGCAACGGGTATTATTGGCGTACGGCGGCGCACCAATCACTGCCGGGGGTTATTGAAGTACGGAGGGGGCGTACAGGCACAGGGGCCTGGCAATCAGAAGTGGGGGAAGCATCACTGGAATTTTCTGGCGAGCCTGGCGGCATCTTGCGTGATGTGGGGTGTGCACCACAACGGCAATTTGGCGTTGGGTTCATCGCTGAGGGTAATGGGGCCTCCTTTTACGAAATTTTGCCTGATGCAAGAGGTAGTCGTGCAGCCTTTATGCTGGAAGGTGTTGAAGGGGATATCGTGGGTGATTTTGGTATCCTTGGGGGAGCAGCAGGGCAAGAGATAGATTGCTCGGCCAGCAAGCATGGCACGCCCGACCATGCGGTGGTTATTGCACGGTCCAAACAGCATGGCCCAGGAATGCTCTACGTGATTGAGGAGATGATAAGTGCTATACCATGCCAGGAACAATATACCCATCTGGTTGGCGCTGAAATTGTCTTTTTTGAGACACCAAATGGCGGTGCTATGTTCACCGTTGGCTCCATGACATGGTGTGCAAGCCTTGGCTATAATGGCTATGACAACAATGTTTCAACGATAACAGAAAATGTGGTGAGGGCTTTTCTCTCCAGAGAGTTTTCTGCGGATGATATATAGGGTACACTCATTGTTGCCGCAAAGGCAGGGCTTTTAGAGGGAAACAATGGGGCCAAGAAACAGCAATTTTGGACAGGCTGTCAGGTTCTGGAGGCAAACTCTCGGCCTGAGCCAGGAAGAACTGGCCCTGGAAATTGATATTTCGCGCAAGCATCTCAGTTTTCTGGAAACGGGTAAAACCTCGCCCAGCAAAGAACTGGTGTTTGCTATTGCCGAAGTGTTGAACCTTCAGGAAAGAGATGAGAATAACCTTCTTGTGGCGGCGGGGTTTGCTCCCACAGCCCCGCCTATGCCGCCTGATCAGTTTGGAACCTTGTGGCAGGAAAAGGCCCTTACCATTATGCTGAGAGGGCAAGACCCCAAGCCCTGTTGTGTGAGGGATCGTTATGGCTATGTGAAAGCGGTGAACCGCGCTTGGGTGAAGGTTTATCGCGATTGGCTGGGTGACCTGATTTACGAGGCCCCGCTTAATATGCACAAGCTGACGTATCATGAAGTGTCAGAGGCCCCCCGTCTTGAAAACTGGGATAATTTTGGCTGGCAATCCCTTCTGGCCCTGAAGCAGGAGTTGCTTCTGGCTCCGAATGCTCAGGCAGAAGCCCTGTATGAGGAAATAACCAGCTTGCCAGCCGTGAAAAAAGCGCTGGCCGAGAAGAAACAGCTCGCCCCATCCGGTAATGTTTGTACCTATCAATTTGTCAACAAAACAGGACAGATAGAACGCTGGACAGTTATCAATACTATGTTCACGGAAGATCAGTTCACTGATGCCCGGCTTATTATAGATACATGGTACCCACGGGGATTTGTGCCGCCCTTCACCCCTGAAGACCTGTGGGCCGATAAAAGCCTTCGCCATCCTCTTTTATACTATTAGCAGCCCTTCCTCACCGCTTCTGTTACCTGTCAGGTAGTGGCTTTTCTGTGGTCGGAGGGATAGCGTTTTTTTATAGCGCTAGCCGTGACGATGCGGAAAGCGGTGATGCTAGCGAGGGTGTAATAAGTTTTGCCAGATAATAGACAAGAAAGACAGATTATTATGAACGCAGAAGCCAGAACAGTCATGGCGCCTGATCAGAAGTGGTTTGGGCTGCCGGTTGTAGACCCATCAGAGGTTGGTATGTCGTCTGAAAGATTGGCTCGTGTCAAGCCCTCTATGGTTCCTTTCCTTGAAGAGAAGCGGGCACCTGGTGTGTTGACGGCTATAGCTCGCAGGGGAAAAGTCGTTCATGTTGAGGCAAGTGGTTATGCTGATGTGGAGGCTGGGGTATTATTACAGCCCGATACCATTTTTCGCATTTATTCCATGACTAAACCTGTTACCGCCGTGGCGGCGATGATGCTTTACGAGGAAGGCAGCTTCTTTCTCGATGATCCTCTTGCTGATTACCTGCCCGAATTTACAAACATGAAAGTCTATACCAAAGAAGGGTTGGTTGAAGCAGAGCGGCCAATTACCATTCGCCATTTATTAACACATATGGCTGGTTTCACTTATACCATGATACCGGATGAACCCATTTTGTCTGACATGTATGAAGCGGCAGGTATGAATGAGGCGTTTGCCCGTCTGTCCGGACATACACTGGAAACATATGTGGCAAAGCTGGCTGAGTTTCCCCTCATCATTCACCCTGGTTCAGCGTGGCGATATAGCGAAGGCATATGTGTGCTGGCGAGACTGGTGGAAGTTCTGGCCGGGCAATCTTATGGCAGTTTTCTGCGGCAAAGGATATTTGAACCTCTCAAGATGAACGACACGGATTATTATGTGCCGGAAGACAAACTGGCACGTCTGGCACGGCTGTATGAGCAGCACCCTGAATATGGTTATGAACTGACAGAAGGCTATGGAGGGGATTATGCCCAATATCCACCTTTTGAGCCGGGTGGGAGCGGCCTTGCCAGTACAGCATCAGACTATTTACGTTTTGCGCAGATGTTACTGAACGGTGGGGAGCTGGAAGGCGCGCGTCTTCTGAGCCCATCAACTGTTAAACTCATTATGTCCAATCATTTGGGGGCGGATTATGCCAGCCTGATACCTGACAGCTTTGCACCTTATTTCAAAGGGGTCGGTTTTGGCTTTGGTGGTTCTGTTCTCGTTGATGCAGGTGCAAGAGGGGAGGCTGGGTCAAATGGCACATATGGCTGGAGCGGTTGGGCCAGCACGGCCTTCTGGATTGACCCCAAAGAACAGTTGGTCGGTATGTATTTGTGCCAGCTTATTCCTTTGCCAGGGAATGTTCTCAAGGTTGGCGACCGGCTGCACCAGATGGCTTATCAAGCCATCATTGACTGAATAATAACGAATGCAGATCGGATGGTACGATGATTTTCAGGCTTTTGGTGAAACAGAAAGTTTGCCAGCGGGTAAAAATGGTTCTTATGGCCGTGTGCTGCTTGTTGTCACAAAATTTTGCAGTTGCCGACACGTCAACTTCAGGTGTTTATGGTTTGCCCGTTGCCGCGCCCGAAGAGGTTGGACTTTCGTCCAAAGAGTTGGCCAAAATCGGCCCTGCGATGCAGCGGTTTATCGACGATAAACAAGCACCAAACATGCTCACCGTGATTGCTCGCAAAGGCAAGGTTGCCCATGTGCAGGCACAGGGTTATGCGGATGTCGATGCAAAGACACCTCTAGCGCCAGATGCGATTTTCCGTATCTATTCCATGACCAAGCCTGTTGCTGTTGTGGCGGCCATGATGCTGTATGAAGAGGGCAAATTTCAACTGGATGACCCTGTTTCCAACTATTTGCCAGAATTTTCCAATATGAAGGTTTTTGAGAATGGCAGGTTGGTTGATGCTGATAGGCCAGTTACTATTCAGCACTTGCTGACACACACATCCGGTTTGGTTTACTCGGGTGTTGTCAGGAATGATCATTTCAAACGTTTATATGGTTTACCCAATGAAGATGAGCGTCGGTTGGAAGGTGTTACTCTTGAACAGCATGTGAAAGAGCTTGCAGCCTTGCCTCTCTTTGTCCAGCCGGGAGTGGAGTGGCATTATGGGGAATCTATGGCGGTGTTATCCCGTCTGGTTGAAGTGCTGTCCGGTCAATCCTTTCGAGATTTCCTTCGTGAAAATATTTTCGCCCCGCTCGGGATGGATGATACAGGTTTTGAGGTTCCTTCAGGCAAGGCATCGCGCCTGGTTTCCCTTTATGAAACAGATGACCAGCAAAGCTATGTCGCAACAAGTGGGTATGGCGAGCCCTATACCCATAGGGCAATTCTGGCGAGTGGCGGTGGAGGCCTTGTGAGTACAGGCTCGGATTATCTACGGTTTTGCCAGATGTTGTTGAATGGGGGTGAATTGGAAGGTGTTCGTATTCTTCAGGCGGACACAGTTTCTTTAATAATAGGAAACCATTTGCCAGAGGATATGGGGGCTGGCAGGCCCCTCGCCACTCTTGGGAGGACTTCATTTTTTGATCGTCCCGGCTTTGGCTTCGGTTTTGGTGGTTATGTTGTGGTGGATTCTGCAGTAGCAAAAGTTCCAACAAGAAATGGCACTTATTCCTGGGGTGGCTGGGCCAACACGCTGTTCTGGATAGACCCACAACAGGAAATGATCGGGCTCGTCTTCACTCAGGTTATTGATGGGGACAAGTATGGAAATGGGGCTGTAATGATGGACCTGACCTATAAGGCCATAAAAACGCATGAAGCAGAGCGTCAAGGGGGCTCGGTTCGATGAACCCTGCAACAGCTAATCTGTCTTTTTGCTAAGGTGTTGTGATGAGCAATTCTACACTACATGTTTCCAGAAGCCTTGGTTTGGCAGCCAGCATATTTGTTTTTGTTGGTTATATTGTTGGGGCATCGATATTCATTCTACCGGGCAGTTTGGGGGGCATTACCGGGCCGGGGCTGTTCGTTGCCTATTTGCTGGCTGGCGTACCTGCGCTTGTTTCCTGCGCTGTGGCCGCTGTCGTCGGCTGTGCTTTTCCAGTGCCAGCAGCGGGCTTGGCTCTGTCCAGACGGATACTGCCCCCTGTTTTTGTTGCCCAGGGCATGTGGCTGGTTGTTTTGACGGTTGCCATTGGCACACCGCTCGTTGCCCTGGGGTTTGCCGATTATGTTATTTACTTTCTGCCACAATTAAGCCGGGAAATGACGGCTATTGCTGCAGTCGTGTTTTTCATGTTTGTCAACAGCAGGGGTGTTAACATCGCTGCCACCGTTCAGGGGCTGCTGGTTGTTATATTCTGTGCGGCCCTTTTACTGTTCAGCTTCGGGGGGATCGCCCACGGCAGTTGGGGCCGGATGACTCCTTTGTTTCCAAACGGCCTGGCACCGGTATTCTCTGTCGCCATGACCGTGTATTTTTCTTATCTGGGTACGCTGGTCGTGATGGAAATGGCGGGGGAAATCAAACGCCCTAGTCGTAATATCCCTTTGACGCTGGTTATCGGCTTCGGGCTCATTCTTTTTATCTATATGCTGGTGCCGATTGCCTTGATGATGAACGCTCCATGGAATGACTTGGGCGGCTCTGCCGCTATTGTGCGTGCGGCTGAAAGTTTTTTGCCTCCCGGCCTTGTTACTTTTGTTGCTGCGGGGGCTTTGTTGGCTGCAGCGACCTCAATAAACGGCAGCCTTATGGCGCAAAGCAGGGATATTCTGTTTGGGGCGAGGGCAGGCCTGCTCCCGCATTATTTTGCTACGGTTAGCCCCGAAAGCCATGTGCCGGTGCGGGCTGTTTTTTT